>CAZNXP010000063.1:0-9346 GCA_964576955.1 uncultured Algimonas sp. | reverse complement strand
ATTAAAGGTCCGGCAAGCCGTCCGCCCGATGCGCCAGCAGTTGCCGTGTATGGGCCCCTATAGCTCCGAGAAATTCAATTGTCTATCCCCGGAGGTGAAGAAAGCTTTTAGGCAGCAATGGCGACAGGTGTTTAAACTTTGAAAACCAGCGCACCCTATTCCGCCTGCGTTTTCGCGAGCAGCCTGTGATAGGCGGGGTCTTGGCGCAGTTTCGACAATTCTGGATAATTGTAAATTTCAATCAGGGGATAACCCGCCTAATTTAACTTAGGTAAATTTTTTGGATTGTTTTTCTTAACCATTTTGGTCTATATGAATGTCTCGGGCGCGACTAACCAACAATTAAGAACTATTTCGCCCGCTATGGGGCGATTATGACTTGTGTAAATTTTAGCACGAAGAAAATTGGTTTCAGCATTTTCATCGCTGTCCTAGCGTTGTGCCTAGCCGCCCTCTCCTTTACATCCGCTGCATATGCTCAAACGAGCGAGCTAGGCCGCTTCATAAGCTCCCAAGAGGTCTATGATAATCCCGATGATCATCAGCTAAATCTAGACTATGCCAAACAAGAGATTCAACGCGGCGAAATGCTAAATGCGGCCTCGGCGCTAGAACGTATGCTTTACGGGAATCCAGATTGGCATTCCGCGCGGCTCTTATATGCGGCGGTTCTTTACCGTCTTGATGATTCCAAAGCCGCCATGAGAGAGTTATCGCTCTTAAAGGGCCGCAACCTCGATGAGCAGCAAATTCAAACGCTTGAACGCTATCAGACACAATTTGAAACGCCGCTCCCGCCGCTCTCACCGACATTCGCGAATAACACATATGCACCCCATGATTCCGTAAAAGGATCCATCGATATTGGACTGCGCGGCGATGATAATGCGGGCAACGCCCTCACAGATGAAGGTTTTGGGTTTGACAACCAAGGGGATTTATCTTTGCTGGTTCAAGGCCGGCTAGCGCTGAGTTCAGAAATTACAGAAACAAATAGGGTTGCGGGTTACGCCGTTGCGGGCGGGCAAATCCGCCGTCACCGAGAATTTTCTCAAGCGGATTACGATGTCATTGATTTACAAGCCGGAATCCGAGCAAAACCAGGTAAAAGAGGGAGTATTTCCCTTGGAATAGACGCGCGGCAAGTCAATATTAGCAGTGAAAAATATCTCCAACAAATTGGCCCAAGACTGAGCTTTAATCAATCCATTGGCAAAAATACAAAAGCTAGTGTCAGTTTATCGGCTTACTACCAAGATTATGATGTCTTGAGCATTGCGCCGCTCGAAAATGAAAGAGACGGCTACAGAACCCGGTTTCAAGTCGGGCTGCAAAAGCACTTTAAACCGACACAAAAATTAACGGCTGTCCTCGGCTATGATACCAAAACAGCCGATATTGGCGCATTTGCCTATAGGGGACCCCAAGCGTCGCTCGGGTTTGAAAATAGGTTTAAAAATGGCATTTATTCAAAAAGCCAGATTCAAATTCGGCGGCTGGATTATAGTGATAGTTTTTCACCAGATGTCGATGAGAGAGAAGATACCCGCGTCGCAATACGCCAAGCTATTGGACTGCCGTTAAAATCATTGGCGAACTCATCTACTTATAAAACTGCGGCGGTTGAGTTTGGCGTGAATTATAATGAGCGGGCGTCGAATATCGATACGAATGACTATGATAATTTAGGTGTGGACGTGAAACTGAAATTAAGTTTCTAAAATAAATGGGTGCAAAAATGACATTTAAAATTCGAACTAAAAACATAAAGACCCTTCTGCTCTCGGCGATGTTATGCCCGGCAATGGCAATAGCGGCTGAGAATACGGAAGTTGGACGAAATTCAGCCGTAAAAGGCGATGTAAAAATTCTGAGTATTGAAGAGTTAGTTGCGCGCCAAGCTCTTGTAAAAGAACCTGTTTTTCTGGGTGACAAGGTCACATCAAAAATTGGCTCCAGTCTCCAAGTCCTGCTTAAGGATGACAGTACATTTACGGTCGGACCGCAATGCGACATGGTCATTGATAAATTCGTTTATGACCCAGATAAAAAAACCAATTCCATCTCTGCAAAAGTTAAAAAGGGCATGTTCCGCTTTGCCTCTGGAAAAATATCAAAAACAAACCCCCAAGAAATCAATATTGAAACCCCGACGGCCACAATGGGTATTCGCGGGACAATGGTTGAAGTTCTTGTGGGACCAGAAGCCTTTCTATGTGCGAAAAAGGAAGGCTTATTGGCGGGGGACATTAAAATGGATCATGTGGGCGCGACTTTAGTTATTCTTCGCGGGCCGGGCGTCAATACGACATCCGCAAACCGCAAAGGTGAAGTCACCGTGACATCGGCGGGGCAGGAAGTGACCTTGACAGAAAGCGGAACCGGCCTTCTCGTAACCAATGCGGACCAAAAACCGTCAGAGCCCTTTGTCGTATCAGATGATTTATTCAATTATTTCAACAGACGCCTTCGAACAAAACCCAGCCGGACTGGAAATTTTCGCCCCTTTGAAATTGACGACGCATGGTTCACGCCAAAGCCGCGCCTAACGGAAGAAGAAACGGAGCTATTTACACCGCTTGATTCCATTGAAGACACAGATTGGCCGTCGCAATTCGGCGGAGGAATCGGAGATGATATCGAGGTGCCCAATGACGAGTTTGATTCACCGACCGATTTTTAACGGCAAGCCTTAGATCGCAAAATGAGCGCCCTATATGAGACTTAGACCGCTTAATCTTGGCGCCATGTCTCGCAAGAGGCAATGGTTAGCGCCTACGCTTGTTGGGACGATCATCACCCTACTCTTTTTACTTGCTAATATTGCAAAGCCTCAGGCTATTGAACGGGTCAGCGATCTGTTTTTTGACAGTTTGCAACGGCAATATCCCCGCCAATATAATCCTGATACACCCGTGCGGATAATTGATATTGATGACGAGTCTATTCGCCGAATTGGCCAATGGCCGTGGCCGCGCACGGTTATCGCGGATTTAAACTCACGTCTCGCCGATGCTGGCGCCGGGGTGATTGCCTATGATATTGTTTTTGCAGAACCAGACCGGACCTCCCCTGAAAATATTATTGAGGTGCTCAACCGTAACCCAAATGCGACCGAAGCGCTGACAGGCTTAGCGGACCTAAAAAGTCATGATAATATTCTAGCTGAGAGTTTTGGCGAAACACGTGTCGTCACGGCCCTTTTTTTGTTAAATTCGCCAACCCAAGACCTTCCAGACCCGCTGCAAGGCTTTAGTACAATCGGATCGAGCCCGGCGGGACATTTAGAAAATTTCCGCGGCGCTCAATTTGCCATCCCCGAACTATATGAAGCCAGCAGCGGCGCGGGCAGCGTGACCTTTCGGACGGGCGGGGACGGGGTCATCCGCTCTGCCCCTCTATTAGGCCGCATCGGAGACCGCATGTTTCCCTCGCTTTCAGCAGAAGCCTTGCGTGTGGTTCAAAATGCGTCGTCATTTGCCATTAAAAGCTCCAATGCGTTTGGAGAATTAGAAAATAAAACGACGGAATCGCCCGAGATGGTGACCTTACGCATTGGCGATTTTGAAGTTCCAACCACAGCTGATGGGAAAATTGTGCTGCATTATACAACGCCGCAGCCCCAGCGCTATATTCCGGCTTGGAAAATCCTCTCGGATAATCCCGCGGACCAAGATTGGGGCGATAAAATTGCTGGGCATATTGTTTTTATCGGGACGGGGTCTGAAGGCCTTAAAGATCTTGTCACAACATCGGTGAGAGGCGGAGAGCCCGGCGTTTTAGTTCATGCCCAAGTCGCGGAACAAATCATCCAAGGTGATTTTATTTATAAGCCTTACTGGAGCACCGCAGTCGAATATTTCACAATTGCATTGCTCGGCCTGATATTAACGCTCACCTTGCCGCATTTAAAAGCGGCGAGAGGGATCATCCTCATCTTATTTATGGGCAATTCTGTTTATTTTGCCTCCCTTTATGCCTTTACGAAATATAACACTCTGGTTGATCCCGTCTATTCGCTCCTCTCCATTCTGACCTCTTATGTTTTGATAACGCTGACGGCCTTTTATATGACGGAGTCTGAAAGGTCCCGAATACGGGGCGCTTTCTCCTTATATCTTTCCCCGACCATGGTGAAACAAGTCAGCGAAAACCCCGACCTTTTAACCCTAGGCGGGGAAGAGCGCGAAATATCCGTCTTGTTCTTAGATATTCGGTCTTTTTCCAGAATTTCGGAAACAATGCGGCCGCAAGATATCACAGAATTCTTGAACCGCTTCCTGACGCCAATGACGGATATTCTTCAAGCGCATGAGGCCACAATTGATAAATATATTGGTGATGCCATCGTCGCCTTTTGGAATGCGCCTATGGATGATCCCCTGCATGAGAAAAATGCCGCGCGCGCTGTTCTGGACATGCAAAATAAGCTTCAAGATTTAAATGCCGAATATAGAAATCAAGATGCCGTTCGCTGGCCGGATACTGTTCGTATGGGCATTGGAATTAATACTGGCATTTGTTGTGTGGGTAATCTCGGGTCCGAGCAGCGGTTCTCCTATTCCATGATTGGGGATGCCGCAAATCTCGCCTCGCGTATTGAAGGGCTGACAAAACAATATGGCCTGACAAATTTAATCGGGCACTCGACAGCAGAGAAATTAACGGGCTTTGCGGTTCTGGAAGCCGATATTGTGTCCGTTGTTGGCCGCGTGCAACCGGAGCAGATTTATATATTAGTCGGCGATGAGCTGGTTGGAAAAACAAATAAATTCACCGCGCTCAAAGTCAAACATGATAAGTTTTTGAAAGCCTATCGAGACAGAGACTGGGAAGAGGCAAAATCCCTGACGGTCCAACTCGGGGATTTATCTACGAGTTATGATATACATCGATATTATAATGTGATGGCCGAGCGGATTTCCGCTTATCAAAATAGCCCGCCACCCGAAGATTGGGGCGGTATTTATAAGGCGGAGTCGAAATAAAACGCGCCAAATCACCTAATAAAGCGCGCCGTCTTTCTCCACGACCATTTGCGGTAAAACTGTTTCTGCCAATCCAAGCGCTAAAATATCGATTTCATGCGAGCGGTTTAGGTAGTTCGTCGGAATGACATTTCGGTTATTGATCCAAGGATAGTCCATATAATCCCCAATGCCTTCAATCATCGAGAATATCCAACCGATCAATACCGCAATAGGAACGGCAAAATATCCTAAATTTTCTTGGCCCGGCAAAGACATGGAAAGCAGGATCACCAAGAGCCAAACAAAAAGATCTGTAAAATAGGTATAATGGGTCGGGAAGCCTGTATTTTTCAAACTAAAACATTTCGTCATGAGCGTTGTCAGTTCACGTTGAATCGCAACAAATTCGAAATGCTCGCCATCTAAAAATTGGCCTTCTTCCGCAGCCAGGTGGAAATCTCTTTCTTGATTGAATAGAAGTTTCAACGCTGGGTTTCTCACAGATTCTAAACCCTCTATCTCGCTAGGGTCCAAAAGCGCATCAAGACCTTCATGCTCTAAAGGCGGTAAATCTTTTAATTGCCGGCTCAAAACCCACATATAGGCCACGCCGCGTTTTATCATACGCGGCATAACAATAGCGGCGAGTTTGGACTCTTTGCCGGTCTTTCTATTTTTATACCCTTCATTGACCCGCGCACATATGAGCGAGAGATTGACGGACGCGGCGCCGATTTCACCCCAATAGGTCCGGCCCTGAAACCAGCGATCATAGGCGGAATTTGTCCGAAAGCCCAAAAAGATCGAAATGGCCGTACCCAAAATCGATGGAGCCGTCATGCCAATGGTGAATTGATCCAATTCGAAAAAGACAATGGGCACGACAAAGAAAGACGACAAAATAGCCATCTTCAGCAAACGTTTCCAAATAATTGGAATTAATCGCCTAAACTTAATATGTTTTTCGACAACCATAATACCTGCCCCATGGTATTTTTAATTTAAAGTCGTTGCGCCCGCTTGTCAAAACGAGTCTTAGCTTTTTTCTAAGTCCAATGTGGTGCGGACAACAAAAGCATGTTTCTCATCATATCTTACAATCGGCCGACCAGCAGGCGCCGTGGCATGATGGGTTGTTAAGCCCGTCCCGTCCCAATGATGCAAACTATACCCCGCCAGCGTATCGACCAGCAATACGCGGTCATCTGGCAATTCAGGGTCTATATCGGCTAACTCTAATTTTACTTGGGGGGCAACGGCTTGCGAAACGGATACATGGGTGCCCGCAAAGGCCTTGAAAATAATTCTGTGAATATGACCGCTGATAATTTGAACAATATTATCATGACCCGAGACAATCGCAGCTAATCGCTTTACCCACTCATCTTCTGTTGAGGCCGTCATCCAGCCAATGCCCGTCTCAATTGGCGGATGATGCATTGCGATTAAGGTCGGGCGGGTTTTATCTTGGGCCAATGTCTCTTTTAGCCAAGCCGCCCGGGTCTTGCAAAAATCACCGCCATGACGACCTTCCTTTAAACTATCCAAAATAATGATGCGCAGCGGCCAATCTTCTATCGTATAATGTAGAAATTCACCCGAGAGCGGAAATTCGGGAAAGACTTCCGAAAAGGCCGATCTTTTGTCATGATTCCCAAGGGCTAAAAAATAGGGAAGCTCCAGCGCGGCGAGTTCTGACTTGAGTTTTTTATAGGCCCAATCAGCCCCGCTTTCGACGAGATCACCCGTGACGAGCAGAATATCGGGCTGGCGCTTCATATCATTCAATTCGTGAATGACATGTCTCAAACGTTTCGTATTTTCACACCGATTACCCTCGCCGTCAAAGCCGAGATGTAAATCCGTTATCTGCGCAACAATCATAGGAGTCCTGCCTATCCTCTCGCGCGCGAGGCGTAAACCTTAAACCATATTTATGAGGTCATAGAATTAAAGAAAAGTCCGGCCTAGCTGGCGGGAGAAGGGCTTCCCATCTGGCCCATTTTATGAGATTAAGAGATATGAGAGGCGCGCTCACATCACTTATATCTTCGACCAGTTTCCTATGGATTGGTGCAGTCGCGGCGGCGCAGAGCCCGCCTCAAACTGATGAGCCGCCCCTAAGTCTGGAAACATCTTTCGAGGCCGCCAAGCAAGAGGTGCAAAATCAATTGCTCAATGCGCCCGAAGCCTCTTACATTTATCTCACCCATTGGATTGATATTTATAATCAATCAAAGTCTGCAGAAGAAATATTTTCCTTCGAAAGAAAAATTGAGCGGCCCGATAAGGCGGCTCAGGATGATGCGGCCCCCCTTAAACAAACAGATTGGCAGCCCAATGGATTTCCAATTGTGTCGCCCGAATGGCGGTATTTGACCCCTATCAGCTTCTCGCCTGCGTCGCGGTTTCGCCCCGACCCTCCGCCCGACGTCGAGAGCGAAGAGTTTCAAAAAGACGCGAAAGATGTGCTGGCCTATGGCGACGATTATAGTCTCACGCGCAGGGCAGACGAGGCTTTGGCGTCCGCCTTTTGGGCCAATGGGCCAGGGACCGAGACGCCTCCGGGGCGGTGGAATATCATCGCGCTGGAAAGCTCGAAATCCCTGCCGCGCGCCCAGCGGACCGCTTTAATGCTAAGGCTCAATATCGCTTTATATGACGCGGGTATTGCCGCCTTTGATGCGAAATATCATTATGATTATTGGCGGCCGCAAACGGCTATACGGCAGCTATATCCTGAGCAAGCGGATTGGGGACCTATGATGCAGCCGCCGTTTCATCCAGAATATGTCTCGGGGCATTCTACTTTTAGCGGCGCAGCGGCGGCGGTTTTAGAACATTATCTTGGCCGCAAAAATTTTTGCATAACCGCCCCTGAATTACATGATCTTGAGCGCTGCTTTACCAGCTTTACTGACGCGGCGCAGGAAGCGGGGCGAAGCCGTATTTTTGGCGGTATTCATTTTGAATTTTCCAATCAGGCAGGACTAAAGCTCGGACGCGACGTCGCCGAGCAGGTCATTTCCAACATAGAATTATCTGAAGAATAAACTACTTCACGACTTGGCCGCATTGTTTGGGGCTCACGCCAGCGCGCGACCAGCAAATATAGGGGTGGTCTCGCGCGCCTTTCACAACAGAATACATAGCCGTTTCACTCAGCTCTACCCCATCAACGGATAAGAGAATATCACCTGGTTTTAATCCTGCCGAGCCCCACCGTCCCCCATCGACGATTTTCATACCCCTCCAGTCAGGCATAGGAAAGCCAGCCGCATTAATCCTCGGGGGGCGAATTTTATCATCCTCAAAATCGCCGCCCTCTAAATCGAAAGTCATCCGCCCCTTGTTAAAATCAAAAGCCGTTCGAAAACGCTTGAGGGCTAACCAACCAATTAGGCCATCGGCATCTTTGCCAATAGGCAGAGAGTCAACAATTTCAGTGTCAATTAAAACGGACTTTTTCTTCAGGATTAATTCGCTCCGTCCGCCATAAGTACTGATTGAGCTTCCGCCCAATCCTCTCGCATGGGTTTCGAAACCCCTTTTGATATCCTTTAATTTTAGGCTTTCCCGATTTAACATCAGCGTACTCGACGCACCAGTATCCACGATTAAATCAAGCCATCTGGGCTTGGTTTCACCCTCTAATTTAATGGGTAATTTAACCCGCCACTCCCAGCCATTTTCAAGCCGGAAATCAAACTTAATAGGCTTCGCGAATTTGATTTTTTCACCTGGCGCAAGATGTTTGACCTGTTGGTTAGGCGCATCGAATATCACAATGCTCTCATGCTTTTTATTTTTGACGACAAGGGGTGGCAAAGCCCCTTCGAAAAATGGCGCGTCGCCGCCCGCCGGAATAAGTTTTTCGTAATTCACGATATCCACAAAGGGACGATAAATTTCTGTATCGCCCCATTGTAAGGTGACAGCCTCGGCTTCCTCAAAGGTCGAGAGTTCATCCCCGCCAAATACGGGCGCTTCATAACGCGGATTATCATCTGACGATAATTCGGGAAAACTCTGTTCAAAAAGCGAAAGGCGAGACGCCCCGCTATCATAGAGCAATCTTGCAGGTTTCTCATTGATCAGCACTTCGATTATCGGGCCTTGATAATCTATACGAAGCGGCGCGGAAATTGCCTTATCCGGAATAAATGGCACGGTTTCGGGGCCGAATTGCGCGTGCGCTGTCACGGTCCAAAATAGACAAGTCGAAAGAATTGCGGCGCTGAAAACTTTTTTCACAAATTTGACTAAGCGATAGACAGTGCCAATTCAATTGAGCTCAGATTAAATTAATGTGAAAAAAACTCGCATGGTACGGGTGGTCGGACTCGAACCGACACTCCAGAGGAACCGGATTTTGA
>CAZNXP010000062.1:0-9483 GCA_964576955.1 uncultured Algimonas sp. | reverse complement strand
ATTCCTACTAAATCGGCAGTGACTTAGGACGCTTCCCGCGCAGCCATGTGGCTGTCAGTAAGCGTGCAAAGATAACGGCTGTAAAGACCGACATGACAATACCAACGGCCAATGTCACAGCGAAGCCTCGAACCGGGCCAGAGCCGACGAAATAAAGCGTAATCGCCGCAATCAATGTCGTGATGTTCGCATCCAAGATAGGCGCCATAGAGCGCTCATAGCCTGTTTGGATGGCGTTAATCGGGGTCTTACCATTGTAAGTTTCTTCTCGAATACGTTCAAAAATCAACACATTCGCATCAACCGCCATACCAATCGTCAGGATAATCCCCGCAATCCCTGGCAAGGTCAGTGTGGAGCCGAATAAGGAAAGCGCAGCCGCAATCAGAATAATATTGGTCGTCAAAGCGAGATTAGCAATCGTCCCAAAGCGCAGACCGTAACTTAGCCACATAAAGAACGCGACGCCCATGAGGCCGATGACTGACGCCACTTTACCTGCGCGAATGGAATCCGCGCCAAGTGATGGGTCGACGGTCCGTTCTTCGACAATGGTTAGCTTGGCTGGTAACGCGCCTGCATTCAGCAGCAAGGATAAATCGCGAGCCGATTCCATTGTGAAACCACCTTCAATAAATCCAGACCCGCCCGTAATAGCGGAACGGATATTTGGCGCTGTAATAATCTCCCCGTCCAAAACCACGGCAAATCTTTTATTGATATTTCGGGCTGTCATTCGTCCAAATTCAGTGGCGCAGGCCACGTTAAAGGAGAAGTTCACGACGGCGCCGGGACCTTCTGGATGGGGTCCGCCAGAGGAATCTTTCAAACAATCCCCCGTAATCCGCGTCCGCTCGACGACAATCAACCCTGCACCTTGGCCATTCGAAGCCGAGAATGGGAAATATTTATCGCCCGTGTCCACGCGGTGCGGCGGCTCAATCGCAACCGTCATCGCCTTCTCATTCGTCGAGTCTTTTTCATTCACGA
This sequence comes from uncultured Algimonas sp., assembly GCA_964576955.1. Taxonomy (GTDB): domain Bacteria; phylum Pseudomonadota; class Alphaproteobacteria; order Caulobacterales; family Maricaulaceae; genus Litorimonas. The sequence continues at coordinate 8,493 of CAZNXP010000062.1, read as the reverse complement.
GATGGAAAGACAGGTTCGCAGATTTATTGATACGTTCTTTAATCTCATCAATGTTCTGCGCGCCCGGAACTTGCAGCAGGATACGTTTGTCACCTTCAGGGGCTAAGAGGAGTTCTAAATTCCCATTCGGGTCAATACGCCGTCCTAGAACACCGATTGATTTCTCAATGGTTTGCTTTCGGATATATTCAATATTTTCATCTGTAATCGTGACCCGGATATTTTTATCCGATTCTCGGACCACACGGATTGTCTTGGATGAGTTAATTTGGCTAGGGTCAATGGCTTGAGATAAGGCCTGGATAAGGGGCAATGCTTTATCCGCATCTTCTTTTGTCCGTAATCTGGCGAGAATTGTACCGTCATCAGCGCGGACGAACTCTGTACGCGGACGATCTTCTGCGCGCCGAAAGGCGTCATTAATCGCAGTCCGTTCATTGACCAGCGCCTGACTCAAGATGGAGGACAGGTCGACCTCGAGTAGCATATGAGCGCCGCCTTGAAGATCGAGGCCCAGATTAATAGTGCGCGAGAATGCCCCGGGCATCTTATCTCTGGCTTTTTCAGACAGGGCATTAGGCAGAGCAAGAAGCAATCCCAATAGAACCGCACCAAGGATCATGAATATTTTTGAACGGGAGAAAAACAGCATACACGCAAGCCTTTAGGCGAGGGTTTAAAAGAAATTAGCCAGCGTCGTTAGCAGGTGTCACATTATGTTTGGCCGCGACCATACCGCGCGCAATTTTTAGCTCAGATTGGCCAGAGGTAATAACGAGCTCATCATCATTTACTTTTTTGATTTTTCCAATCAATCCGCCGCGCGTGATAATTTCATCACCGCGCTGGAGCTCTGATACCATTGCTTTATGTTTTTTGGCTTGCTGACTTTGCGGACGCAAAATGAGGAAATAGAAAATCAGAATCAAAGGGCCAAAGAGGAGCAACGAGTTCATAATTGAACCGCCCGCACTTGGTTCGGCTTGTTGGATGAGTGTGATCAGCATGTAGTCCCCGCGTCAGTCTCGATGGGTGGCGGGATTCTCCCGCTCAATTGAATTAAGACGGTATATAGGGACGCAATCCGCCATTGCAACGCGCAATGGCGGGAATTTAAATGTCTAACGTGTCAAACAATGTCCAACAGGCAAAGTAATCCTCTGACCTGGCTTCAAATTATTCGGATTTGAGAGCCCATTTCTGGAAACAATATCCGCAACACCGACACAAGTACGGCGAGAAATGGAGTAAAGTGTGTCTTTAGGCAAAACGGCATAAACCGCTTCCTCTGCGCGCACTGATTCGATGCGAGGCGCGCGAGCTGTCGGCGTTGGCTCCACAACGCGGCGCGTTACATATCCATCCTGTACAGGCGTACTGGCAAATACAGGATGTGCCACTGAATTTATACTCTCAACGATTACACCCGGAATATGGATACGTTGACCAATAGAAAGCGCTGTACCTGATAAGCCATTCTCGGCCTGAATCGCCTGCACTGTTGTATCATAACGTTTTGAAATATTATAAAGCGTATCACCTTTTGCCACCGTGTGCGTTTTCGCGGTGGTGGTCGTTGTGGTTTGCGGCTCGTAAAGTTCAATCTGATATAGCGGCGCTGGCTCTTGGTAGTTTGTCGTATGACCGACCGTTGATGGAGCTGCCACCCTATCTGGGTAAACATATTCGCTTTCAAAATTCAGTCCATTGGCGTCGCGATAGGCGCGAACACGATCCGCCTCTTCTAGGATGATTTGATATTCCTCTTCGGTTAGATTGTCAGCATTGAAATGCTGGGCTTGCACAACGCCATATTCATCATATTCGAGAGGCGCATTTATGATGGCATCTACGGTGGGGCCTGCCGGTTCTACCACGATATTATAGCTTGATTGAGCAAAAGCCGCAGTGCTGCTGAATGCCAAAGCTGCGGTCAATAAGAGTGTTGTCGCACGCATGATACGTTCCAATCGCAAACATTAAAAGTTTGCGACAATATGAAGGAACGTCCTTAACGAAAGACTAAGCTTCTTTAGGTTTTGGCGGCAGAGTCCGCGTCAATGTCAGGCTTTGGGCGCTGTAAAATCGCAACAGCCACAATGGAGATTTCGTAGAGAAGATAAATTGCGCCGCCCAAAATAAACTGGGTAATCGGGTCAGGCGGTGTCGCAAAGGCCGCAAAGACGGCTATGCCCAACACAGCATATTTGCGTTTAGTCCGCAGCCCATCCGCCGTGACGATGCCAATTCGCCCCAAAAGCGCGAGAATAACGGGAAGCTGGAACGCAAGGCCAAACGCCAAAAACAAAACCATTGATAGGGAAAGATAGTCACTGACCTTTGTCATTAACTCAATCGTTTCTCCAGCGCCTAGATTTTGTTGATTCAAGGCAAATTCCATCACGAATGGGAAGACAAATAAGAACACCATTGTTGCGCCCGCCACGAAAAGTATTGGCGATATAATCAAATAAGGCAAAAAGGCGGAACGCTCTGTTTTATAGAGCCCCGGTGCGACAAAGCGGTAAAGCTGATAAGCAATAACCGGAAAAGCCAGAACGACGCCGCCAAAAAGCGCAATTTTCATTTTAACAAAAAAGGTCTCTAGCGGGTGGGTCGCAATCAATCCCAGATCAATGGGCTCAATCCCCTTCTCTACAAGACCTACATTATAGCGCACCAGAGCCACTTCAAAGGGACGCATAAGAAAAGCGATAATCTGGCGTAAAAAAGGGGCGCAAATGATACAACCCACAGCCAAAGCCATGCACATCTTTATGAGGCGTGCGCGAAGCTCTAGCAAATGATCCAGCAGCGGGGCCTCGCTGGCGGCGACTTCATCCTGATGATCTAACTTGTCAGTCATCCGACGGCGCATCTTCATTGGGCACGGGTTTATAGGGCGACGACATATCCGTTCCTTCACGGATATCACTATCCAGCGCCCGCATCTCATCGTCTAAATCAGCAGGGAGCTGTCCTAGCGACTTCATCTCTTCAATCTCGCGCCGAATGGCTGCGACGTCATCATTGATATCCATATCATCAAATGCGGATTTAAACTCATTCCCCATCGTCCGAATGCGCGCCATCCATTGACCAATGGTCCGCATGAGTTTTGGCAGGTCTTTGGGCCCAACGAAAATAATCGCCAGTAAGACGATGACGAGCATTTCGGGAAAACCAATAGATGGGAGCATGGGGCTAAGCCCTCACAGGGAGAAATGGGTTACTTCTTCTTGACCTTAATGTCTTCGGCTTTGGGCGTGACATCCAGAGCGTCATCAGCCGCGTCTTTCATATCTTCAACGTTATCTTTCAGGCCCTTGCGGAAGGAACTTATACCTTTTCCCATATCGCCCATGATAGATGAGATTTTACCGCGGCCACCAAAAACGAGCAGTACAATAACACCAATAATGAGTAGTCCTGACCAATGTGGCATGGCAAATTTCCTTAAGCTTACTCAGAATAAGATAGTGAGCTAAGCGGTTGGCTTCAACCCGCTTTAAACATTGTCTTCATCATCCGACAAAAAATCTTCAAAAAACTCGGATTCCGCCTCATCTTCAAGCGGGTCTTCATCCGCAGATAGGTCATCAACCATCATAGGCTCAGGCATTTCGAAGTCTTTTGGCAAACGCGGGTCTAGCAAACCTGCGGCTTTCAAATCCTCGCGGCCAGGCAAATCTGATATGGTTTCGAGGTTGAAATGCGCCAAAAATCCCGTTGTCGTGCCATATGTGACAGGACGCCCCGGTGTTCTGCGGCGCCCTCTCAGCCGGAGCCATCCCAATTCCATCAAAACATCGAGCGTACCTTTGGAGACAGCAACGCCGCGCACATCTTCGATTTCAGCCCGCGTAACAGGTTGATGATAGGCCACAATGGCGAGCGTCTCCAACGCGGCATTTGAAAGCTTCCGGCGAGCTTCTTTTACATCTGTAAGATGATGTTCAAGGTCAGGCGCGGTTTGGAACCGCCAACGATCTGCAACCCGCACAAGGTTAATCCCGCGTCCTTCGTAATCCCGAACGAGCCGTGCAAGCAGCGCCCCGACATCTGCATCTTCGGGCATACGGTCACGCAACGTCTGAATATCGATAGGCTCAACCGCCGCAAAGAGGAGCGCTTCGAGTTGGCGAAGATCACCATCGATATCGCCGTCCGTCTTAAGCCGCTCTGTTAAGCTAACAACATCGGCTTCAATGCCTGCCGCCGCTTTGTTTATTCTATCAGATGTTTTGCTCATAGGTCTCTCTCCTCAGCTACGCTCTTTTTAGAGGATTTTTCGGCCGGTTTTCCGCGCAGGTAAATTGGGGCAAAAGCCTTTAGCTGGCGCAACTCAATTTGGCCTTCCTTCGCAAGTTCCAACCCTGCAAGCAGTGAGCTGGCACGCACAGAAGATTGCGGGACACCATCCGCGCCAATATCCGCACCGTCTGGTAACATATCATCTAAGGACACCCAGTCAGAAAAGTCTACGCCAACGGCATTCAAAGCCCGGCGTAAGCGTTTGCGGGCATCATCCAAACTCATAATACGCGGTTTCTTCAATGTGTAATTTCGAATAGCTGCGCGCGAGCGCGAGGTTCCATAGGCTTTCAATAAATCAAATATTTCAGCCTCGAAAATCGGCGATGTTCGGCTGCGCAGCCCTTCCGGCGCGCCCCGCACATGTACGGCGTCTCCCGTTCGCGGCAAACGCATCAATCCATCCACGGCGCGGCGCATGGCTTCCAAACGCTCCAAACGAAACGCAAGATGCGCGGCCAGCTCTTCGACCTCAGGTTCAGCATCACCTGCTTCGCGCGGCAAAATCAATCGAGATTTCAAATAGGCGAGCCAAGCGGCCATAACCAGATAATCAGCGGCTAACTCTATCCGAAGGTCCTGTGCAGACTTGATAAAAGCGATATATTGCTCGGCGAGTTCAAGAATAGATAATCGCGCGAGATCAACCTTCTGCTTACGGGCAAGCTCAAGCAGTAAATGAAGCGGACCGCCATAGCCGTCCATATCAAGGATTAACCCCTCACCGTCATCCGCGGCCTCAGCTGCCGCGTCGAATTTCATATCTTCTTGAAACTCTTCGTTCATACCGGCGCGGTCTTCATCAATAGATTAAACTCCGCCTCTCCGGCTTCGCGGTCAAACCGCGTGACATGGTCTGCACAATACTCTGCAATATTTGCGCGTAATAAGGGGCGACCCGACAAATGTTGTGCCCCTTTTGCCACTTTAACACTGTCTGCTAAACGACCCGAACATTGCAAAGCGATATCGCAGCCTGCTTTCAAGGCGCGCTCAGTTTTCCGTGTCAAATTTCCAGTCAGGGCTTTCATATCCAAATCATCCGTCATCAACAGGCCGTTAAATCCAATCGCAGCCCGAATAAGTTCTGTCAAAGATTTGCGCGAAATTGTCACGGCAGAACGCGAATTATGTGTGTATACCGCATGAGCAGTCATCGCCATGGGCGCATCACTGAGTTTTCGAAATGGTAAAAAGTCGGATGATTCTAAAATCTTTCGGCTCGCTTTTATCTTTGGCAGGGCTTTATGACTATCAACGGTTGCGCGGCCATGACCTGGAATATGTTTGACAACCGGAGCAATGCCACCCGACATTAATCCCGCCATGGCGGCATGGGCTAAATCCACAATATCTTCGACGGTAGTACCGAGAGCTCTATCGGAAATAATGGGATCTGCGCCGGGTTGCGGCAAATCAAGCACAGGCGCGCAATCCGCCGTAATCCCGACGGCGCGTAAATCATCTGCAATCAATCGGTGACCAAGGAAACAAGCACGCTGCCCATCGTCCTTATTTTTCCGATAAACCCTTGCATAGGCCTCACCCGATGGGAATGCCCGCCAATGTGGGGGCTGCATACGCTGGACCCGTCCCCCCTCTTGATCGATAAAAATCAGCGTATTTCGTCCCATAGCATCACGAATATCGCTTGTTAGCTTTCGAAGCTGATCGGGATTTTTAACATTTCGCGCAAAGAGAATCACGCCCCATGGGTTTGCATCCCGCAAAAATAGAGATTCGGATTTTTTAAGGTGCTGTCCCGAGAGCCCAATGATACAGGAAAGCGGCGCGGTCATAACTATCGATTCGTAACAAAACAGGCCTGCCCCGCCGCCTTAAATGAATTGCACAGCGAATTCGCTGCATTCTTATCCGCCAAACCCGCGATACGCGTCCGGTAAAAAACGCCTTTTTCATTTAAATCTGCACGCTTCACATCCGCATATTTACCGGCAACCAAATCTGGATATTTGCGTTTCAGCGTTGACCAGACATCCGCCGCGTCCTCTTGAGAACGAGTGGAAGACACTTGAACAACCCAATCGCCGCCCCTGACCGCAACAGTCGTATCCCGCTGCGGTGTTGCAGCTGGGCGTTTGACCCGCTTGGGTCTCGGCGCAACCGGCTCTTTTATCTCAGGTCTTTTCACAATGGGTTCAGGCGCCTCAATTTTTATCGGAGTTTCCGGCAAAGATTTCGGCGAGGCCTTCGCATCAGGCGATTTTCCGTCCATAACCTCAAAGACAACTTTATCTTGATTAGGCGTTTGCACCCCGCCCACCTCTTCAGGTTTGATTTTAAACGGCGTGTTGTCAGCCGTAATACGCGGCGGATCAAACCGATCGCGCACGCCTGGCGTATAGAGTTTCAAAACGATAAAAGCGGCCAAGAGCAGAGCTCCAACCAATATGGCCAGTTTAATCATAGGATTCAGACCTTCCCGTTCCCTTGCATCAAAGGGGCGCAAAGTGTCGTGCGCAACCGGTAGGTCAGGTGAAAATTCTTGTGGCGTATTAGGCATATAATCTCATTTCCCAGTCTATAACTACCCCAAGTCGAGCTTAGAAAATAGTCCTGACCACAGCATAGTGAGTAAGGTTAAAAAACCCTTACAAAGGCTTAGAAATAGCCAGCTGGCTGATAGAGCTTTTTATGCTCTGAAATCGCAAAACTATCGGTCATTGAGGCGATATAATCGCAAACGACGCGCGCCGTTTCGAATGTCTCAGACCCATTGGTTTCGTCATAGAGATGTTTCGGCAGCAATTCCGGCTCAACAATGAAAAGCGCGAATAGCTCTCGGACAAAGCGTCCTGCTGTGCTCATCATGCGGTTCACTTTGAAATGCTTGTACATATTATCAAATAAGAATTCACGCAGAGGCTTTTCCTTTTCGCGAAATCCTTCCGAAAACGCGACGACAGCATGGTCCAAATTTCGAATATCATCTGCGCTTTGCGGTTTAGCGGCCTCTAAGCGGCGGCGGGTTTCTTCCAATACATCTGCGACCATATATCCGATCATATCGCGCACAGACTCGTGAATCAGGCGGCTTTCAGAAATATCAGGGTAACGGCGGCGAACATCACTAAACATCTCGCCCACGAATGGCACTTGCGTGACATCGGCGACCGTGAATAAGCCAGCGTTCAAACCATCATCCATATCATGATTATTATAAGCAATATCATCGGCAAGCGCAGCAACTTGTGCTTCTGGCCCCGCGAAGGTCTCTAGCTCAAGCCCCTCCCAATCTTCTATTGCCGTCAAGGCCCACGGCAATTTCGCAATGTCGGATTTCCGCGTGACCAAGGGGCCGTTATGTTTAGCAATCCCTTCGAGCGTTTCCCATGTCAGGTTTAAGCCGTCGAACTCGGCGTAGCGCCCTTCCAAATGTGTGACAATACGCAAGGTCTGAGCGTTATGATCAAAACCGCCATAAGGTTTCATACACTCCGCCAGCGCATCCTCGCCTGAATGTCCAAACGGCGGATGTCCGAGGTCATGGGCGAGCGCGAGACATTCCGCGAGGTCCTCATCCAAACCCAAGACCCGCGCAATAGAGCGTGCAATTTGCGAAACTTCCAGACTATGTGTCAGGCGCGTGCGGTAATCATCGCCCTCATGCGCGACAAAAACCTGCGTCTTGCCTTTCAAGCGGCGAAAGGCCGACGAATGAATGATGCGGTCTTTATCGCGCTGAAACGGGCTGCGTTCAGACGCGCTCGGTTGCGCAATGGCCCGCCCTCGCGCTTTATTCGGGTCGGAGGCATAAATCGCGAGCGGACGTATGGAGGGATATTTGACCACAGTGTCGGTTTCCAAATTAAGATTTGCACCCTATATAGAAACTATGTCTGATATTACTACCGAAACTCCCGTGACATTAAGCGCCTCTGCAGCTGCGCAGATAAACGCAATTATGAAGAAGGTGGGCAAGCAGGATTACCTGCGCGTCGCCGTTGAAGGCGGCGGCTGTTCTGGCTTTTCTTATAAATTCGATTTCGCGGATAGCGCCAATGATGACGACCTCCTCATTGAGCGAGACGGCGCGCGGGTCCTCATTGACGAAATGAGCTTAGAATTTCTAAGTGGGTCCGAGATTGACTATGCCAATGAGCTGATTGGTTCGGCTTTTAAAATCAATAACCCGAACGCCACAGCGAATTGTGGGTG
>CAZNXP010000061.1:0-9662 GCA_964576955.1 uncultured Algimonas sp. | reverse complement strand
GAAACGATGACGAGTATAGATTGATGTTTTCATCGCGTTAGCTTAGCGGATTATCTGAAAACTGGCATTAACGTGACAAAGTCGTAGCGAGTGTTTTAACAGAACGGTTGGCAGGTTGGTTTCTGCTTTTGCAATCCAGTTCGGTCACTCAATATGCCTAACCAAAATTCGGGAAGCATTTATCGAATAGTCTGTTATGCTATCCTCATGAAACGTCTGTTGAATACTCCCCTAACAGGTATTTTTGCGGTAATTGCAATTACGCTCGGTATCGTATTTACTGTCTTTTTTTTGTCTGTAGCAAATTGGACTATTAATAGTTCAAACCGTGTTGACTTGGCTAATGTAAATTTTGCGCCTGCCGAAAAAGTAGCGCTCCCACAGAAATTTGAGGCGCAAGGCGAGGCTCAAAAATATCAGTCTCAATTCCGTCCGAGGCAAAAGGATACTCGACGTTTCCATTTCACATTTGAGGGTGGACCCTTGGATGATACTCCATATACGTTGTGGGTACCACATTCTGGCTCGAATACGGTCGTATATATTAATAATGCTAGGTCGGGGGTGAGTCGGACTCGGCAACACGCTTTGCCGGGAACCGGACAAGAGGTGCATTTTTATAACATTCCAAGAATGCAGGTTCTTCCTGGGCGAAACCGGGTTGATATTTATGTCGGAGCTGACCCAACGGGAAGTGGTTTGGGACCTGTTTATTTCGGTCCTACGGAGATGATTTCCAAGCAAATCAAACGCTCCGAGCTCGTGTCTAGCACCCTTCCCACTGTGGCTTATGTCGCGGCGCTCTTTGCTCTCATCCTAAACTTATTAGCGACTTTAACGTCCAAAGGTTTCGTCAAATATATAAGCTTGGGTCTTGCCTGTGTGGGTCTTATTGCTTTGTATAAAGTCGGTGGGAGCTGGCCGGCGCTCATGATCGCTATTGGGGTGGCTATGTATGCTGTTGCTGTGGTGAAAGATGGGCGGCTAAAATTTGCCAACAGCCTTTTCGTTTCGACAGCTCTTTCGGGTCCTATTTTGTTAGGTCTGCGGAGTCTGGGGCCACTGAATTTTCCTGATCCAAGTATTATTACTTTCTCCGTTTGGCTTGCAGCGCTTCCGATTCTGATGTTGCCTCCATTCAGAGTTATACTAAGTACCTTGGCGGAGCGTCGATCTCGCTTAAATGAATTGGAGGAGGCGCTAGACGACACCAAAGATAATTTGGAAAAAGAGATTCGCAGGCGTGCAGTTTTCGAGGAGCGAGAGCGATTGACCCGGGACATACACGATGGCGTTGGAGGACAGTTGTTAGGCTTGCTACTACGTCTAAGAACTGGCGATGTACCGAAAGCTTCCATAACACGTGACCTGCAGTCAGGCTTGAATGATTTGCGTCTCGTGGTTGATGCGCTGGACCACACGGGCAATGATCTTGGCCAGGCTTTGAGCGCGTTTCGCGACCGAGCTACAAACCAGCTAGATGCCGCAGGTCTTTCTTTGAAATGGACACAAGTTGATGGACTTGACTTTGAACCACAAGGGCGTGACGGCATGCTCAATTTGTATAGAATATTGCAAGAAGTCCTGAACAACATCATCCTCCACGCAAACGCGAATGAAGTTGAAGTCGAGGTTTCAACAAAGGACCAAAATCAAACTCTTCAAATTAAAATTCAGGATGATGGCCGAGGGCGTAGTAAGAACGATAAGTCCGGGCGAGGGACATTGAACATGCAAAGACGTGCCGAAATTTTGGGCGGGCGTGTTTCAACAGGTTCAGGCTTGAGAGAAAAAGGCCATAGTGTCACCGTATGCTTGCCGATGTCTAAAACCGAGATTTAAGATACTGGCCTAAACAACAATCCAGCCGAGTTTTAAGGCTTCGAATATGGCTTCATTTCTCGAATGCACTTCTAGCTTATTATAGATCGATTTTGCATGTGTCCCTACTGTATGTGTAGAGATCTGTAGGGTTTTTGAGGTCTCCTTATACGACATGCCTTTTGCGAAAAGAGTCAGAATTTCGGCCTCGCGATCAGATAGTTCTGACTTCTCTGTCGGAGTTTCTAATTGCGGCTCATCCCGTAAAGCCGCCATCATATGCGTGATAGCTCGGCCGCTCACCGGGGTTTCGCCTTTTAACGTATCTTTGATGTGTCTGAGGATTTGATGCGGTTCGGAGTCTTTCAGAAGATAGCCATGTGCGCCTGATTTGACGGCGGCCATAACGCTGACCTTATCTGCTAAAACTGTGAGGATAAGGGCTTTTGCACCACTGGTTTTCGATAAATGCGTAACAAAGTCTGTCCCGTCTCCGTCGGGTAATTGCATGTCAATCAAGCATAGATCAAGATCATCTGGCGCGACAGCTATTGCTTCAGCGAGAGTAGGGACACAAAAAGCTAAATCTATTTCTGGTGCAACCCCCAGGACCGCATTCAGATAAGCGCGCATGTTCGGGTCGTCCTCTAAAACTCCAATTCGTACAATGCTATTCACGGGTTATCTTTTCTGGATAGTCGGACCGCATCGTCCAGCAATTCCCGTAAGGTTCGAGATTGGAGTCTACCCAGACTTGCTCCACATTTTGGGCGTCGCCATAAGCGATAAAGCCGCCTACTTGTGCACCGTCATGAATATTGGCCAATCGATATTTTGAGCCGAACGTTTTTTTACAAAATTTGTGGCCGTCTTCTTGGGTTGAAAAACTATCGCCTCTCATGGGTGCTGTAAATTTAACGTCACCCGCTGACCAACTATCCGCACGCCCATTTGGGTCTTCGTATAAACTGTGGGACAGAGAGTATCCTTGATCCGCGAAACAGGCCACGGGAAGTTGAGTTTTACAAACTGTGTCTCCTTTATAAACGGAACAGTGATCCCCCTTGTTAGCAGCGTTGCAAGATACAGAGACGAGTTCATCGTCAAACTTGTCAACAAGAAATGTAACGCCTTTTCCACGTTCCGGTTTTATGCACAACGCGAAGCCGATGACATCAACCATGGTGTCATCTGAGATGAACACGTTGAGTGGTTTATCCGATGATTGAACATACTCTAAAATTGAAGCATATTTTTTGGGCAGTGCTGTTTTATTGGTGTCAAATCTTTGCCGGAAACGAAGGTCATCAAGTTGACCCTGCAAAACCTCGCCATTTAATATCCATCCAGGGTTTTTGTTAGGATCGCTGAAAGCAAAATTCGTAGACTCAGACAAGAAATGGCCTTCATGGAGTCCCCCGATTGAGACAGCATCATTTCTAAGGGAACTGAGTAGACGAATCCGCATGACGATGATGCCGTGAGCTACGTTAGATGGGAGCTCGAATGTTTCAAGAAAAGCGCTATCTTGCCCGCCCACATCATAGCTGCGGTCAATATCTATACTATCTTTAGACCCAGTTCGATTTCTCTTGTATTCCGCAAATATACCCGGCGTATTTATCTCTATCCCGGTCAATGAAAATCCATCTTCTTCGCCGCCCAGAATAATCTGTTTCGTTTCTGCTACGCGGCATGAATAAGCGTTTAGAGCGTCTGCAACAGGTGTAAGGCTCTGAGAGTCTGAGGGTAATTCGAGCAAGACAGGCGTGCGCGTGTCTGAAATGATGAACATCAAGAAAGCCCCTAGAATAAACGGGACCAACCATGTCAAAATACTAGCTTTCACACAGTCTCTTTTTCACGAAGTCGCCCATTACGCAACGTAGAGAACACAATTTATCTAAAAATCTCAATCCCCAAAATTAGGGGGGTGTCCTGACGAATATTCGGTATGCTAAAAAAACAGACACCTTTTATGCCTCGCTAAGGTTAGCGAAATCGTTGACCTTTTGGGCGAGCTAAGTGACAAAAATATTCGCCCTTTGATTCAAAGCGTTATGTCTAAAAGGGGCCAATCATGCGTAATTTCAAAATTTCACTTCTTTCATCAACAATTCTACCTTTAGCTTTAGCGGGCGCATATGCGGTCCCAGCGCAAGCAGCGTCAGTAACGAGAACGGCATCCGTCTTTACCGCAGTCCCTTCTGGGACATCGTGCCAGATAACTGCTGGAACTAATACGACGAATAGTTTTGAGATATTAGGTGACATTCGTGATTTCGGCGTCAGTAATGATGTCGTTAGAGCTGTAATGACTGATGGAAACAATAATGAGATTGTAAGGGGAGAGGCAATAAATATTAATGTCGGAACTAGCGTCACAAATATACTTCCTTCTCTCGTTCTGCCATCTGGTACATATGATCTTCCTATAAGAATGGGATGGGTTGATGTTGGAACAAACTCAAATAATAACCTTATCGGATTAACTGATGTTCCGGCGTCGACAATCTCGGCAGCTGGCGGAGCATGCGCATCAATACTCAGTAATTCTGGAGCAAATAATGCTCCTCAGATTGATGTGCCTCAAGTTGTGAATTTTTCTGCCACGAGGCCTCCGCAAGGTGGATTTGTTGTTGATGCAGGAGATACCGAAGACTTTGAAGATGGACAAAACGTCACTTTTGATTGGCAGTTTATCTCAGGTACGGCCTCTGCGATTTCTTCATCAACAGTGGCGAACCCGACTTTTACAATACCGTCTGAAAATACAACGCAGGTGTGGCGATTAACTGTTACGGATACTGAGGGTTTGTCATCGACACAGGATGTGACGATCAACTGGACAGATATTGTCGCTGCACCCAATCAAGCCCCGACCGCGGATGCGGGCGCGGATCAAACTGCGACTTTATCTCGTCCAGCTAGTGGGACTTCCGAAACGGTTCTTCCAACACTTGATGGCACAGAATCCAATGACCCCGACACGGGTGATACACTCACCTATAGCTGGGCTTTGATCAGTGGACCTGTTTCTACATTTACTAATGTTAGCAGAGGTGCACCGAATAGTGTGGTTTCCATATCCGAACCCGCGATGGCTGGTACGCAAGTTTGGCGTTTGACAGTCACAGACAGCAGCGGTGCGACGGATACGGACGATGTTTCGGTCGTTTGGGGGGCAGCGAATGTTGCGCCTGTTGCAAACGCAGGCCTAGACCAAGCTCTTAGGACGACGCGTCCCGGAGCAACACAAACTCCTCAGCCGCTTATATTGGACTCAACCCTTTCCAATGATGCGGAGGGAGATGCTCTCACTTATCAGTGGGCGCAGGTGGCGGGCCCGACGCTAACGCTTTCGACGGGTTCGTCACTGACCGATGCCGCGCCTCAATTTGAGGCGCCTAATCAAGAGGCAACAGTTGTTTTCGAATTGATCGTGAATGATGGATTGGGCGATTCTGCAGCAGATCAAGTTGAGGTCGTTTATACATTTTTTGATAATGAAGCGCCGACAGCCGAAGCCGGGCCAGCGCAAACCATCGATCAAGCCACGGGCAATGTTACCGTGACTTTAGATGGGTCAGGAACGGACCCTGAAAATGATACGTTGAGTTTTGCCTGGACACAGGTGTCAGGCCCAAGCGTGACCTTGTCTGATGCAAGTGCCGCGGCGCCGAGCTTTAGCTTCGATATGACGGGACGTACATCACCTGTTGTTCTTGTCTTCTCGCTCGAAACCAATGACGGACAATTAGGGTCTACGGCGGATGAAGTGACAATTACGCTGACACCTAACGCGATACCGGTCGCGGAGGCTGGCGCGGACCAAGCCATACAGGCCTTCACAGCGCAAAGCGTTGTCACATTGGATGGCTCAAATTCTTCGGACGGTGATGGTGACGGCCTCACTTATGTGTGGACACAAGTTTCAGGACCCTCCGTTACGCTATCAGATGCCAACGCAGCCGCACCGACATTTAGCTATGACCCGGGAGCCAACACAGCGAGCCAGACTTTTGTTTTTGACCTTATTGTGAATGACGGACGCATCGACTCCGCTCCTGATCGTATCGAAATTGCGGTCACGCCGAATAATATTCCAACCGCCAATCCAGGTCCGGCGCAAACGCAAACGGACTATGTTATTGGATCGACTATACAGCTCGATGGCCGGGGGTCTGGCGATCCAAATGGGGACCAGCTTACATATAGTTGGGTACAGCTCTCTGGGCCTAGCGTAACGCTAGATGACCCCACAAGCGCAACGCCGACATTTACCTTTGATCCCACTGCAAATGGGTCGCCATCGCCAACGGGTCAAGCTGATTTTGTCTTTGGTCTTATCGTCGGAGACGGCGTGTCACAATCACCACAAGCCGAGGTTCAAATCGCCTTGACTGTCAATGAAGCTCCGGATGCGGATGCGGGCGATGATCAAACTCTGGAAACACCAGCGGATGGGGACGTCATTACGTTAGACGGTACTGGTTCGAGTGACCCAGAAGGGGATACGTTGACCTATAGTTGGGTCCAAACGTCAGGTCGGGCGATTACGCTGTCTGATGCGACGGCTCAAAATCCAACTTTCACATATGATTTCGTCGATCCATTACCAGCCGAAGAGAGTTTTACGTTCTCATTGATTATCAATGATGGAAATCAGGACTCTGAAGCCGATAGCGTGACGATTAATGTCATTAACAACCAAGCGCCAACCGCGAATGCAGGGACGGACCTTGGACCGATTAATGCAGATCAACTCGTGACCCTCAATGGCGGCGCGTCTTCCGACCCAGATAATGACACGCTGACTTATGCTTGGACACAAGTTTCAGGTCCGACAGTCACCCTCTCTGATGCGACGGCGCAAAGTCCAAGCTTCACAGCGCCGGACGTTTCAAACCTCTCGACGCTTGTCTTTGAACTCGTCGTCAATGATGGCCGGGTGTCATCAGCGCCAGATCAAGTGAGCGTCTCCGTTCAGCCTGTGGGATCCATTACGATTGTGCAGCGCGTGACGGGCTCTGACGGAACCTTTGCTTATACCTCTGATGTCTCAGCCTTAAACGGCTCTATCACGACACAGGGCGGAGCGGGGCAACTTGTTGCGGACCGCATTGGTACAGGCGTCTTTCTCATCACAGCAGATGATGAACGCGATCAAGGCTTTGCCCTGACAGACGTCGTTTGCTCCGATGGAGATAGCACAACCAATGTACCAGCGCGTACAGCGACGGTTAATCTCGCGCCGGGCGAGGATGTGACCTGTACCTTTGATGTTGTAAACTCTCGCGAGGCTGCCTCTGAGGCTATACGCGTTGGGTTGACAGCACGATCTCAGCTTATTCTGGCATCTGAGCCAGACATGCATCGCCGGATTAACCGGTTGAAGAAAGAGACGCCGCATGCCTCGGGTGCTCGGATTGCAGGGCTCACGCTTCCGGGCTCTGATAAGCTTGGTTTAAATGCCGATATCTCTGATCGCGCCGTGAATGTCTCCGGTAGTCTCTTGGCCGCGAACTCTGACGGCGTTCTCAAAGGACAGCTTAATGGCGCGACAAAAGGCGGAAAATTTGATGTTTGGGCAGAGGCGCAAATTCAAGATTTTGACTTCCAAGGGGCGGATGGTGATTTCTCCATTCTTTACTTCGGGGCGGATTATCTTGTTTCCGACAATGTGTTGATAGGCGGGCTTGTGCAGGTCGATGACTTTAGCCTCAATGACGCGAATGAAGCCGGATATGTCAGCGGAGATGGCTTCTTGGCCGGACCTTATGCAACGGTTCGTTTGGGCGAAAAACTCTATGTCGACGCCCGCGCTGCCTGGGGTTCGTCGGATAATAGCGTTAACCCGCTTGGATCCTTTACAGATGATTTTGATACGAACCGTGCGCTTTATGCAGGCACTTTAACCGGCGATTGGACATTTAAGAACCAGCTCTCCATTCGTCCGGAACTTTCACTTAAGCATCTGTCGGAATCGCAAGAGGAATATACGGATAGTCTCGGTGTGATTATACCTGAGCAGACTGTGAACCTAGGTGAGCTTTCCTTCGGTCCGCGTGTTTCTAAACCTATCTCATTTGGACGGCGCTGGACGATGACACCTTTTGGCGAAGTGAAAGGTATCTATAATTTCGGCGACGAAGCCAGGGATATTCTCCAAAATGACACGCGCTTGAGACTTGAGGGTGGAGCAGATTGGGCCTCTCATAATGGTGCGCGCATCGGATTGTCAGGCTTCACGGATGGAGTTGGAGCGGATGACTTAGAAAGCTACGGTTTTCGCGTAAGCTTGGCCTATACGATGAAGTGATTAGCAGAATGATTTGCATTGTAGACTAAAGAAGGCGGCTCGATTGGGCCGCCTAATTTATTTTCTAAGTGTGGCGAATGAGCAGTTCATTGTTTTTGCCTTAGGGCGTATCTTTCTTTTCTAATACCTGTCTGTATTTGATCAGGACTAATATGCATCGACAGCGTTTAGCTCGCGCTGAAGACGCTCCATAATCGGCCAATATGAGTCGCCGTGAAGGTGAATGATTCGAGCGACGACGGTCATGCCTTGTCGAATATCTGCCGAGGATATTTTTGATTGAGAGAGATTTTCGATTTTTTCGATCATGCCGAAGTTATATTTACTGACTCTCAATTTTGCCAGAAAAGAGGGTTTGGATAATTGAGGCTAAATGAGGTTTTAGGTTGAATAGGGCGGGAGGTCAGGAGGGCGAGATAAAGGAAGGTGTGCACACTTATGAGGTAACCCATTGTCGGCACATCGTTTTTGGTATGCACAATCCTCTTCAAGGTGTGCACACGGTTCTTAATTTTTCTTAGGTTTTATAGGGGGTTGCGGTGTGCACCCCGAGCCGCAAACCTCAACGAGCCTTTTATAAGCTCTTTTCACTAATCGGATATTATTCTAGTTGATCCGTTGCCAATAAACATGCGCATTAGGTTTTGTACTTTGACCTTTGCATGTAACTTTCGAAGATCCAAAAACCTTAGGCATGGAGCCGCAAAATTCAACGGACGAAGCTGCCTAGAAAAACTGCGCTCCAAAATTATGGAATCTTTCAAAGATCTACACTTAAATTACTGAACAACACTTCATGAGCTGGGGGTTTTGCGGGCTGAATTTTTCATGAAATTTTGCGAGAGGGCCAAGATTAAGTGATCGGTTTGGCGGACGTCTTCCGGGGCGACGTCTTGGATGGCCGCAGCGTGCCAGAGGGTTAGAATTTGCATGACATCGATCAGGCTCGTCGCTTTCACTTTTGAGCAGAGCTCCAAGATTTGATCTTGGCGTTTCAGCAGGGAATATTCCAACGCGTCCAATCGATCTGATTGGGCTTGCGTGGGGGCAGGTGGGGCGCTCGCCAATTTTTTGAGGGTTTGCGTCGACTCGTGAAATTCCTTCGATAGCGCATCTAAATATCCGTCCGGATATTTTGAGGCGGGGATGGCGGGTTTCATTTCTGTAGCGTTCATTTCCAACTCCTATTTGAACGGTGACGGGATTGAACATTGCAATCGGCAGGCCAGTGAAAAACCGCGATTTTATTGGGTTTTTGATGGCAGGCGTTTGCAAAGCGAAAAGGGTTTTTGCAATTTGCAATTTTTGCACCGCAGGACGCGAAGATTTGTGGGCGGGATTATTTCACCAAACATCATTTCAAAACCGCCTTCTGCGCGCGCCAACCTAATGTTCGCAGGAAAAAGTGGAGTTTTTCAACAGTATTGCCAAAAGAAGGACGCTCGTATTTCTTTACAAATTCTGGCAATGCGTTCGGGGAGAGAATTTTTCTTAGTGAAGGGTCTTAGAGAAAGTCCAA
>CAZNXP010000060.1:0-9781 GCA_964576955.1 uncultured Algimonas sp. | reverse complement strand
GTTTGTTTTAATAGCGTAGCAAAAGGGCGCTTGGCGTTGCTTTCACTTCTTGCAATCGGCCGAGCCAAGACATTCCCAAGAGAGATGTCTCCAAACCTTCCTTCACAACAAAGGCGTCGACATCTTGTAGGATAATGCCGCCAAGCGCGACTCGGTCCAAGGAAACCCGCGCGGCATAATTTCGGCCGCCTGCTGTGCTGATAGGCACATCATATGTTAAATTTGAGTCCCGTATACCGGCCTTGCGGGCATCACTTAGCGTTAGGGCTACGGAGGACGCGCCCGTATCGACCAAGAAGTCGACAAAGCCAGAGTTCACACGGCCTTTATAATGATATTGTCCCGTCCGTGAGTTCTTTGGAATTGAGACAACCGAAGCCGATTTTGGCTTTGCTTTGACCGTAGTCTGGCGTTTTTCAGCGGCCAGCATTTGCGCGTCTTTTTGTGCGGCCTCGGATGCCGAGTTCTTATGGTCCAAATAGAGCACCCCTCCGAGCGCAACACCTGAGATAAGAACAACGTTTGTGAGAAGCTTAGCCAACATAATATTCTTATATAAGCTGGAAATTGAAAAGAATTTAAGGTCCAAAGCCTGTATGGAGGAAAATGTAATCAAGGTTAATTTTTTGATTCGTCCCCGGTGAGGCCTTTGAATGAGTGATACAGAGACAAATGACCAACCCTTTGAGGACATTCGGGCCCTCATTGGGTCTATGCCTGTCTTGGATGAGTCGGTTGAAACGGATGTGTCCAAACATGCTGAAGCCTTAGGTCGGGGGCTGCGTCCCATAGGCAGATTGGACGGACCACTGGACTTGATGTCCCGCTGGCAAGGTACGCCGCTGCCGAGCCTCGCGCGGCCTTTAATCGCTGTCTTTGCAGGGACACATGGCGTTGCGGGCCAAATTGGATCTGATGATATTATCGCCGCGTCAAAAACCCGCATTGCGAGTCTGACAGAAGGCAAAGCCGCCGTGCGCGGTATGGCAGGTGAATTAGGTGCAGCCTTTAAAGTCTATGAATTTGGTCTGGAGCATCCAAGCGGGGATTTCACGCAAGGCGATAGCTTGTCAGAGCGCGACTGCGCTGCGGCCATTGCTTTTGGGATGGAAGTTGTCGCGGAAGGCGCAGATGTTATCGTATTAGGCGCAGCCGGGTTAGGGGCGGCGACAGCCGCGGCGGCAATGAATATCGCGCTCTTTGGCGGGGCGGCGAATTACTGGGCCGGCGGTGAAAACGCGACGATGCGCATTGAGGCCGTCCAAGAAGGGATTAATCGCCATAGAGGGCGAACGTCAGACCCCTTAGAAATTCTTCGTATTTTCGGCGGGCGAGAAATTGCGGGTTTGGTCGGAGCTATTTTAGCAGCGCGCCATCAACGCATCCCGGTTTTATTAGATGGTTATGTTAGCTGCACAGCGGCGGCTATTTTACATGCGATTGACCCGTCAACGCTTGATCATTGCATCGCGTCCCATATTTCAGCCGAACCTGCCCATGATGCGCTCCTCTCACGCCTAGGCGTAACGCCCGTTGTCGATCTTAACATAAATATTGGCGACGGAACGGGAGGAGCAATGGCCTTAGCAATTTTAAAGGCTGCGATAGCAGGCCTGACAAGTTTGAAAGCTTAAAATGTTTGATCATCCAGATTTTGACGGGCACGAAGGTGTTCATATCTTTAGTGATGCGAAAAGCGGTTTGCAGGCCGTTATTGCTGTTCATAACACGGCGCGCGGGCCAAGCGCGGGCGGAACGCGGCTTTGGTCCTATGCTGACCCAAAAGACGCGGTCACGGATGCGCTGCGCCTGTCAAAAGCGATGAGCTATAAGAACGCTATGGCTGGTTTGTCCCTTGGCGGCGGGAAGGCCGTTATCATTCGTCCTGAGATGGAATTTGACCGAAAGGCGTTATTTGAAGCCTATGGCAGGGCTATTCAGACTATCGGCGGCACCTATATTACCGCCGAAGATGTCGGCGTCTCTCCCGATGATATGCGGGTTATAAAAACACAAACTGATTTCGTGGCAGGTCTGGATGATGGTCCTGCGGCCTCAGGCGATCCGTCTCCTGTGACGGCGGACGGGGTGTTTCGGAGTATTAAAATCGCCGTTCGTCATGCGATGGGGCGCGAGTCGCTAAAAGGGCTGCGAGTCGCCGTCCAAGGCCTTGGCCATGTTGGCTATGGATTATGTGAACATTTGGCTGGCGCGGGCGTTCAATTAATTGTGACCGATATCAATAAAGCGGTTCTAGATCGCGCGAAATCTGAGTTGGGCGCCATCGTTGTTGAGCCTGATGAGGTTTACGCCGTCACGGCTGATGTCTTTGCGCCCTGTGCGTTAGGCGGCGCGATTTCAGAGACCACTTTGCCGCAGATAAAGGCCAAAGTCATCGCTGGCGCGGCCAATAATCAGCTCGCGAGCTCGGAAATGGGCGAGGCGTGCCGTCAACGCGGGATATTATATGCCCCTGATTATGTCGTAAATGCGGGCGGAATCATCAATGTAGCGGCGGAAGTCAGCGGACATTACGATCCGAATTGGGTCAATAAAAAATTAGATGAACTTGAAGTCACTATTAGCGATATTTTCAACCTAGCTTTGAAACAAGGCTTGGCCACGAATATTGTCGCCGATAAATTGGCCCGAGACAGGCTCAAAGTGGAGAATATATCTAGCTGAAAAGATACCTAAAATCACGTTAGGCTGTTTCAGCCGCGAAAAATAAAGCCGTTGAATTTCAGTAATATGAAGGCTCGACTTGGCATTCAGTAACTGAAATAATAATGTCACAATTGGTAACAGCCCGTGACGGGAAATGTCGTGGCAATATGATAATGGGAATTGGGGGGCTTCGAGCGACTATTAGGGCTGTGTTTACACTTATCGTTAATAGCCACTTAAGCTGAGTTTTGCATAAGCCGTGTCAACGGCGGGATAAATGAGAATAACATGTCACACGTGGACGTCGATACAAAGACAAAGCCTTTACCTACCTTAAGCGAAATTCCGATGAGGCCAGGGGATTTTGAGACGCTTTGCGAAGCTCTTGACTACGCAGCCGAAGGAAAGACCGGGCTGAATTACTTTGACGGTAAAGCGCGCTTAAAAGAAACGCTGTCCTATTCCGAGCTTCAGGCAAAAGCTAAGGAAATGGCAAAACGCTTAGTGCTCTTTGCCGAAAAAGACTCGCGTATCGGTATCGCGGCCGTTTCGACCCCCGATTTCGCGATTATGTTTTTTGCCTGTCAATATGCGGGCCTTGTCGCAGCGCCTGTGCCGCTTCCTGTCACCTTAGGCGGCCGCTCCTCTTATGAGCGCCAACTGCAGCGTATGGCAGATACGGGCGATTTCCATGCCTTGTTCTGCCCAGAGTCCATGGAGCCAATCATGCGCTCTGCACTCAATGATCAGGCGATACCTGTCATGACCTTTGAGAGTATAGAGACATTGCCAAAAGGCGAGACGCTTCGTCCGTTTGGTAAGGATGACCTCTGCTATATCCAATATTCCTCGGGATCTTCCTCTTCGCCAAAGGGCATTATTGGAACGCAATCTTCCGTCTGTGCGAATTGCCACGGGATTACGAAATATGGCTTGAGAGTTGGAAAGACTGATCGCGCGACAAGTTGGTTGCCGCTGTATCATGACATGGGATTGATCGGATTTTTGATTACGCCGGTAGCCTCTCAAATGACCGTTGATTTCATGGACCCACAAGACTTTACCCGCCGTCCAATTAGCTGGCTTCAACTGATTTCGGATCATAAGGGCACGCTCTCATATTCGCCTACATTTGGTTATGAGCTTTGTGTCCGTCGTTGGCGGGATGACCGCGAGATTGATTTATCAAGCTGGCGCGCAGCTGGAATTGGCGGCGATATGGTGCGTCCCGAGCCATTGACGGCTTTTGAAGACCTCTTTGGTCCCATGGGATTTGGGACTGGCGCCTTCACGCCGTCTTACGGTCTTGCCGAAACAACTTTGGCTGCCACCTTTACGCCTGAAGGGCAGGGGCTGCTAAAACACACGATTGATATGGCGCGTTATACGCGTACATCGGAAGCCGTAGAAGCGTCGGACCTGACGCGCGAAGAAGACCGCCGCACCTTTGTTGCCTGCGGTAAGGTCCTTCCGGGCCATAAAATCGAAATTCGTGATTTTGACGATAATGTCTTAGGCGAAAAACAAGTTGGCCGCGTGTGTTTACGCGGACCGTCTGTTTCTCCAGGATATTTCCGGAATTCCCAAGCCACAGAAGCTGCCTTCTCAAAAGATGGCTGGCTGGATACTGGCGATGCAGGCTATTGGCTGGACGACCAGTTGGTGGTGACAGGCCGATATAAGGATTTGATCTTGTGGCATGGCCGCAATATTTGGCCGCAAGATATCGAGTGGGCCGCCCAAGCGGCTGCGCCGCATCGCTGTGGCCGCGCTTGTGCCTTTGCGATTGGCGGAGCAGGCGATGAAAAAGATATTATGCTGCTATTGGAATGCCGGACCCGTGATGAAAAGCTCTTGGAAGAGATTTATACGGCGGTGACAGCGGCTATTCGCTTGGAAGTCGGCGTACCCGTGCATCTGGTGCTGGTCCCTAAATCAACGATGATTATCACAAGTTCCGGCAAGCTATCTCGCGCCCGCGTAAAAGCAAAATACCTCGAGGGGGCTATAATCGACCTTCAAGCGACAGAAAAGCTGACAGTTGTCGCGAGTTCGGGTGAAGCGGGCTGATGGCATACACATCTGGACCTGTATGCTAAGCTTTGGTATCGCACCCCACATTATTGATGGGACGAATCCATGACTGCACCAACAGATTCCGAGATTTACGATAAAATCTGCGAACTGCTAAAGCCTTATAATCCAAAAAACCATCCTATTGAGAATTCCTCGGGCATTATGTCCGATTTGGAAGTGGACTCAGTGGCCGTGTTTGACGTGATTATGGAGCTAGAAGATCACTATGATATCTCTATTCCGATGGAGATGGTGTCCGACATAAAAACAGTCGGGGAATTGGTAACGGCTGTTAAAGGATTGACGGCCTAAAGCGCCGCATTAAGAGACGTCATGACAAAATTATTCGATAAATATGCACCGCTACAAACGCGGGTCGATATGATGATGAAAATGGGGTCAGATGCGCTCGGCGTTGAATTTGACGACATCATAAATGCGACGCGTGGCCGTATCGGGAATAGAGAAATCCTCCTCGCAGGGACGAATAATTACCTTGGACTGACCTTTGATGAGGATTGCCGCGCGGCGGCGAAAAAGGCCGTAGATGATCACGGAACGGGAACAACGGGGTCTCGCATCGCTAATGGGACCTATACCGAGCATGTCGACCTAGAAAAGGCGCTTGCAGAGCATTTCAACATGCCGTCCTGCGTTGTTTTCACAACGGGATATCAAACCAATTTAGCGGCTATTTCAGGTCTAGCAGGCGATAAAGACGTTATCTTTATGGATGCTGATGCACATGCCTGCATCATTGACGGCTCGCGTTTGACCAATGCCTCCACCATTCGTTTCCGTCATAATAATCCAGAAGATTTGGATAAGCGTCTGCGCCGCCAAGGCGAGATTGAAGGCGGCAATGCCCTTGTTGTGATTGAAGGCCTTTATTCCATGTTCGGGGACGTTGCGCCCATTGATGAGTTCGTTGATGTCACCCATCGTCACGGCGGTTACCTCTTTGTCGATGAAGCCCATAGTTACGGCACATTCGGACCGACGGGCTGCGGCATTGCTGAAGAACAAGGGGTGCTGGATAAAATCGATTTTATCTCCGGAACATTTTCCAAATCTCTAGCCTCTGTTGGCGGGTTTTGCGCCTCAAAACATCCTGAGTTTGAAATCACGCGTAAAGTCATGCGGCCTTATATGTTCACGGCTTCTGCGACGCCGGCCAATATTTGCGCGGCGCGTGTGGCCGTCGATAAAATCAAAGCGGGCGGTCATTTGCGGGAGAATTTAAAGGCACGGGGACAGCAGCTTCACGCTGGCCTCAAAGGGCTCGGATTTGATCTTTGTGCCGAGCCAAGCCCCATCATCGCTGTGCGGCGTCCGAATGAGGGGCTCGCCGCCATGGAATGGAATTGGCTCATGACGAATGGGGTTTACGTCAATCTTGCCGTGCCGCCGGGCACGCCGCAAAGTTCTAGCTTGCTGCGTATTTCATTATCTGCGGCCCATACAGAAGCCGATGTTCAAATCATCATTGATGCCTTTGCGAAAATGAAAAGGGCTCAAGCTGAAATCATGGGCAATATGATGAGTAAGCTACAAGCCGCTGAATAAAATCAATAAAATTATGAAGTTAAGGCGGTTACTTAAATGCGCCTTTTCGCCAAATTTTCCAAAACAATACGGGTGAATATAGCACAGGGTGTTTGCGCTGCGCTGGCGTGGGGTCCATTTTAACGCCTGAATGGTTTTCGACTTTACGGGCAATGTAATCAATGCCGCCGTCAAATGTCGCAGCGCCGAGCAAGACACGCAATCCAGCGGCGGGTTTGCCGAGGATGCGGCGAAAGAGCCAGCGGCGAGCCGTGCGGGATATTCCAGCCGTTGGTAGAGTGAAATTTCCGTTTGTATCAGGCTCCCCATAGAGAGCTGTTGTTATAGCGTTATAACGGTCTTGGAAACGCGCAACGATTTCTTCGCTGCGTCCTGTCGAGCTCTCAGGGCGAAGCTCTGTTCGGTAGCTCTCATAAAATCCGCGACCCCATAGTTCGGAGGCGGTAGCGGAACCTTCTAGTAAGGGCGCAGCCGCATCTGCCATTGTTTTGACGGCAACAACGCGGGCTGCCCAAACACGGTTTAAAACTTCATCATTTTTGGCCCAGAGCACGGCGCAAGGCTGTGAAAAACGGCCCCAGACTTGACTAAGGAAAGCGCGGGGACTGCACCGCTTCTCAAATTCAGACAGGCTTAGAATGCTATATTTGCAGGTAGATAAGGTGCCGTCGGCAGAGGCATGTTCGACGTAATAAACAGCGGGCGGGATGAAGCGGTTGATAAGGGCGCGTGGTCCTGAGCCGTGGGTTTTACGGTAGCTGTCGACCAAAACGTAAAAATCCAGCATTTTTTCGGGATTATCGAGCTCGCGCAGGGAACTGCCATAATAGATCATGGCTTGCACACGGTCTGAATGCCGCTCGCGGATAAGCGTCATGACCTCTGTGACCCGCGCAGGCGGGTCCAGTGTTTCCGTCTTGATGATGTCGAGTACCGATTTCATGTCAGTTTAAGAATGTCACGGGACGGGTGGCGGTGACAGTAAATTTCCCTGACGGAATTGAAAGAAATTCGCCGTCTAAGACGATATCACCGTCATATTGATAGGTGAGGGTCTCGACACATTTGGAATGGAGGCCGTCTGGGCTTCGATCTTTTGATTTCCGGCCCATCCATAGGCTGATAACATTGCGTGCGAGGCGGCGGTAATGGCCTTCGACCCAAGTTACGCGCAATGGCCCGTTTTCCTTACCCCAAAACGGGTCTAACCCCATGATAAGACTAGGCAGGGTGGTGACGACTGTTCCGAGATGCGGCCCGTCATACAGACCAACCAGCGACACAGGGGTAATTTTCATCAACGCGTCGTCATTGCCGCGCAGACCTTTCAATATCCCGAAGAGTACAGCCGCGGACCCGCCAATACCTTTCTTATGAATTTCGCTCGTTGTGTAGCGCGTGATCTGCGGAATGGCCCCTGTTGAGAATAGGAAACCAGCATAGCTTGCCCCGTCAATATCAACGACATCTAGCATGGGTGCATCGATTGGCGTGAGCTTTCTATTGAGCGCGGCCTTTACCGAGTTCGGAGACGCAGATTTCAGGCCAATATTCTTCGCGACTTGGTTCGTCATTCCCGCAGGAATGATGGAGAAGGCTGGGAAGGTTTTAAATTTTTCACTCTGATTGAGGAAGGCTGAAAGCACGCCCTGTACCGTTCCGTCACCCCCTTCGATAATGACATGATTTATGTCATTTTCTGCGGCTTGGGTAACAGCGGCGGGCAGGAGGTCAAACGGATCAAGACGAATACAATTTATGCCCATATCGCCTGCAAGTTGTTCTAATACTGAGCCTTTTCGTGCGACGCGCTCTGATAGAGGATTGACGATAAAGAGACGTCTCACGCGCGCGGACCTAAAGCGATTCCGTGCGTAGGAGCATGAAGGACCCAGCTACTCCAAAGATAAGAAGCGGGAATGCAATCGCTGGCAAAACAGCTAGCCCGCCAGATGCTGCAAATGTTGCCATGGCGCCGTCGAAAATCAGAAAGATAAAGGCCATAACAAGACCTAAAATCAATGTCTTAGTGCCTGTATCTTCACGTCCTGTACGCTGCATTAAAGCCGTGCAGGCAATTAATAAAATAAGGGCTGCAAGCGGGCGTGTTACCCGGTGCGCTAACCAAAATTTATATGCGAAACTTGGCTTAGACCCACTATTCCCGGGTTTAGAAAAATTGCGCATTTCAGACAAAGACAGATCGCGCGGTTCAGCAGCAAGGCGGGCAATTGTTGTCGGGTTATGCCGCGTTTCCCAAACGCGAGTTCCTGTGATTGGTTTAAGATAACGTGTCGCGCCATCGGCATCTTTAATGTCGAGTTCTTCTATCTCGGTTAGTCTCCAATTTGGCTTTTGATAAGTCGCCCGCTGAACATGCCAAATGCGTTCCACAGTGCCATTTTCGTCGCGGAAGAAAAATTTCATATCTCCCAGTGTTTCATAATCAATACGTTCCGTAGCGCGGATAATTCGGCCTCTATCTTCTAGCCATAGTGGGTTTTTCGCCGTGATGTTTTTGACCTTATATTCTCCAATGCCCCAAGCTTGCAAAGAGCGCACAGCGGGCGCCATGGCGATGTCGACGAAGAGCACAGATATGAGGGAGGCACCCACAACAGCAGGCACCAAAAAGAACGCTTGTTTCGTCGCAGAAATACCGAAGCCGAGCAGGGCGACAAGTTCATGCTGACGGATAAGCTTCACAAATGTCATGAGAGTTGCGACGACTAAGGTAAATACAAATATTCGGTCAAAGATGACGGGCGCGCGAAGAAACATGTATCGGAATGTGTCGGAAAACCCGCCACCGCTTTTTAAGATGTCACCACCATTTGCAAGACTATCGAGCAGGCCGATAAGTGTCAAAAAACCAAAAACCAATGTAATCCATGTGATTAAAAAGGTTTTGGATATATATTTAGCAATCCTAAACATCGCGTTTTATGGGCTTTCTGCCAGTGAGTTGCATAAATTTAGAGACGATCTCGCCTTTGATATGGCCAACCCAATGAGAGAATGAGGTCAGCGGCGGTTGCCCCATTTTGTAAGCACTTTTCCAAAATAAGACAAAAGCGAATATCGCGACGGCCGTGATGATGCCCCATATGCCGAGCCAAGGCGGTATTTTTCCATCCGCGCCTAAGGATTGCGCAAATTCTAAAGCTTTCTGTAGCGAGACCAAAAAGACAACGCCGACGAATATGCCTGCTGAAGAGGGGTTCCGTCCATAATTTAAGCCAAAGGGCACGGCGATAAAGGGCAAGATGAGGAGTAGGACGGATTTCGATATCCGCAGATGCAACATCGCATTATTCGTATTCTTATCAATTCTTTCCGTTTTGTCGCCGTTCCGATTTTGAAAAAGTTCACCAGAGGTCATTTCCCGCTCATCATCACCGCGGATCCTATAGGGTTTCACATCTGCTGGACGGGAGATAGCTGAGCGTTTCGCCGAGACTTGGCCTGCGAC
>CAZNXP010000059.1:0-9945 GCA_964576955.1 uncultured Algimonas sp. | reverse complement strand
GCGCTTAGGATTCTGGTCGGGCGGGATGTCGAAAATATTGAACGGACCGGCGAACGTGTGCGGACGGCTATTTTGACGTCTTCTGGCTTGGCTCTCCTTTTGGGGCTGCTCTCATCTTTTTTCGTATCGCGCCGTTTCGCGCGCCGCGTAGAAGGGTTTAACCGTCTTGCGACGGATGTGCGGGCAGGGAACCTCGATCGCCGCGCGCCGCGAAATTATTCTGAAGATGAGATGGACCTTTTGGCCGAGCATTTGAATGCCATGCTGGACCATATCTCGCGGCTGATGCAGGCTATGCGATATGCTGGCGATAGTGTTGCGCATGATTTGCGGACTCCCTTAACACGCCTGCGGACACGGTTAGAAACGGCAGCGGTTGAATTGGGTGAAACGGATGAAGCCCTAGTTCTTTATGAAGCGGCGGGCGATGCCGACCAGCTCTTATCGACATTTGATTCTGTGCTGCGCATTGCGCGTTTGGAAGCGGGGGAGCGCCGAGAACTTCTCAAGCCCTTAGACCCAAAACCAATTCTAGATGATTTAGCGGAACTCTATGAACCCGCCTGCGAAGATGCAGGGTTGAGCTTTGGAGCTGATATCGCGTCAAAGACACTTATCTTAGCAGACCGAGGGTTACTCTCTCAGGCCGTTTCAAATTTGCTGGAAAATGCCATTAAATATACACCGCGTGAGGGGTCAATTCGATTAGTAAGCCGGCGAAAGCGGGGCGGCGGTGTCGAAATTTCTATTCGCGACAATGGCCCCGGTATTCCAAGTTGGGACCGCGAACGTGTTAAAGAGCGTTTTGTCCGCTTAGATAAATCTCGTTCTCTACCGGGCAGTGGTCTGGGCTTGTCTTTGGTGGAAGCTGTCGCTGACCTTCATCAAGCCGAATTTATCATGTCAGATAATGAAGACCTGCCGTCTGTTGAAAAGGGTGGTGACCCTGACCGTCCGGGCCTTAGCGCCATGCTGGTTTTCCCGAGAGCAAAAGCGGATACATAGACTAGCTGTCCAATGCTAAACTATCTGGTCTAAGCCGCGTTATTGCTGGACTGAGGATGCGGAGGCGGAACATTTTGCACGGGTGCATATACCACGGGGGCTGGCGGCGGTGCCGCTTGAGGCTGAATTTGGGCGGCTGGAACTTGAGGTAAAACTGGCGCCGTTGCCGTATCACTAACTTGAAGAACTTCTTCGATATCTTGAGCCAAGCGTGAAATCTCACTGCCGACTTCATTGGAATCCTGTTTAGGCTCTTTCACCTGAACCGTCAGCGGCAGTGTAAAGGTCACTGTGGTGCCTTCGCCGACGACTGAACTAATGTTGAAATTACCGCCATGCAGTTCGACCAAAGATTTAGAAAGAGCTAGGCCAAGTCCCGTGCCCTCATGTTGGCGAGAATGCTGGCTATCGATTTGCTCAAAAGGTTGGGCCAAGCGGGCGATATTTTCCTGGGAAATACCAATGCCTGTGTCGGTCACATGGATGATTAGGCCTGCGGATTTCGGTTCAACTGCAATCCGGACTATGCCGCCTTCAGGCGTGAATTTAATCGCATTTGTCGTCAAGTTCAGAAGGATTTGTTTCACGGCCCTTGGGTCAGCTTCGATTTCGGGAGTTTGCGTGCCTTCATATATGAGTTTGAGGCGGTTTTCATCTGCACGGCCCCGAACAATGCGAATAACCTGCGCAATCATATCCGACATAATCATCGGTTCAGTATTAAGAGTCATCTTACCGGCTTCAATTTTGGACATATCCAATATATCATTGATGAGGGACAGTAGATGTTGGCCAGAGAAAAAGATGTCATTGACATATTCTTTGTAACGCGTGTCGCCTAAAGGTCCGAACATTTCTTTTTTCATGATGTCAGAAAATCCGTTGATGGCATTTAACGGCGTGCGAAGCTCATGTGACATATTGGCCAGAAATTCTGATTTGGATTGGTTGGCTTCTTCCGCTCGGATTTTTTCCTGCTCATAATTTTCAGCCAACTCCACAATACGGACTTGGGATTTGCGCAAGACATTGATGGTTTTCTCAAGCGCATCTTGGTTGACTTGCAATTGTTGTTCGCGTGTTCGGATGGTGGTGACTTCGGTCCCGATGGAGACGCGCCCGCCATCTGCCGTATGGGTTTCCAAATAGCGTAGCCAGCGGCCATCTGCGAGTTGAATTTCGTTACCCGATTCCGTTCCAAGCTCGACGGTCTGCGCTATATTGCGAGAGGCATGATATTCCACTGTGGCATAGGGTAGGCCGGGTTGAAGTTGCCCAGACTCGAAACCGAAAAAGTCTTCGAATTTATTATTCCAGAGAACCAGCCGATCCATTTGATCCCAAATAACAAAACTATCATTCATTGACCGTAAGGCATCAAACAAGCGGGCTTCCGCTGACTGTAGGCGCGCTTGTGCGCCGCGCGCTTCCGTAATGTCTAAGGCCATGCCGATGACGAGTTTAGTTTGGTCGTCTCGTTGCGTTGGGCGTCCGCGGCAGGACAAGAAAATCGGCAGGCTTTCCGCGCCCATTTCGACTTCAAACGGACCATTAATCGCTGCGCGCTTTAGAAGGCTGTAAAATTGGTCTCTATTTTGAGTCGAGAACAGGCCGAGAAATTGGGGAAGGGGCAATACGGTTTCTTTTTCCGGAAGGCCCATCGTTTTGGCCAGAGATTTTGATAAAAATGCCGTATTGCGCGTTAAATCCACTTCCCAGATACCGCCATTCGACCCATCAACCGCTGCGCGGTAACGCTGGCGCGAAATTTCCTCGGTTGAGTTATTTTGACGTTCCGCATCTAATTGCTTGAGCAGCTGAGTCATGAGCATGTAAATGAGCCAAGCTGATCCCAAAAATAATAGGCCGAACAGCATAAGGTTTTGCATGATGCTCGCATTGGTCTCGCGCTTTTTCACATCCATAATTGATAAATAAGACTTTGAAATTTGAACGGCACCAAACCAGACATTTTCTCCATCGCGTGAATGCGCATTCACCGTGGATCTTGCTGTGCCGCGAATGGCACTGGATAAGCGATTAGCGGAAATACGGTAGAACGTTTGCGGTCCTTGCGAGGCAATGGCGGCCGCCCCGTCAATGACACGGCCTGAATCCCTAACAAGGGCGCGCGTTCCTGTATCTTTCCCAATCAAGGTTCCGGGCTGCAGTGCGACGACTAAAAAATTATCCCCGAATTTGCGCGTGACGACAGGTGTTGCGACCCCTTTATCATTGATGAGAGAATCGATGGCTACGCCACTGGGCGGAAAATTCCGTCGATCTAGCTGCGCCAATTGTGGGCCGGCTCCGCGCGCATCGGCCAAAACATTGCTGTTACCGTTTAACAAAGCCACTTCCAAAACTGTGCGAGAGCTGGCGACATAATTGGCGATTTGTTGTGGGCTACCTTGTCTACTTAATGCGGCATCCATCCATTCGATTTCTGCATCTAGGTTCTGAGCAATTGAATTGGCATCAGCGGTCAGGGCCGTTTTGAATTGAAGGATTTGGTCTTCTCGCCAGTTGTTCATGTCATTGAAGAACTTGATGGCTGCGATCAGGATGAAAAGCGCGAAAAACAAAAAGGTTGAGATAAGCAGGCGCTTGAAGACGGCGCGGCCGCCTAAACGCTCAGACAGACGGCTAACGAAATCGTCCCCATGAGCCGATGTACCGGGCGGAGCGGAAAATGCTGGCCGAGAGACAATAGGCTGGGCAGCTTGAGCTTGTGGCGGGAGGCCGCCATGGGGACGCGCCGGGGCGGCTGGATTATAAGGCTGGGCAGATTGACCCATAGGCTGCCGTGCAGGTGCATGTCCTCTTGGAGGGGTGTTCGCGTAATACGGGGTTTGGCCAGGTCCGTTTTGCAAAATATTTATTCCCTTTGCCAAACGGCATTCCCAGTCGTGATCATTGGTTTAGTTGCGTCCCCACAAAGGAAACACCACGAATCATTGTCTATAGAGTTTACGTTACCCTGCTATGCAGTCGAACAAAACGTGGTTAATATTCTATTGAAATACAGGTTTGCGGCCCTGTTTTTTGCGAATTTTGTTGCGAAACCGTTATAAAATACGAGGTTCAGCTTCAGGGCGGCCAATTGCATAGCCTTGGGCCGCGTCAAAACCGAGGTCTGAGACGAATTCCCGTATCTCTTCTGTCTCCACGCCTTCGGCGATAAAGCGGACATCTAGAGCGTCCCGCAGAGATAAAAGCGCCTTTAAAATCGCGCGGTCTCTGGCCGTGTTAAAGGCGGCGGCGACAAAGCCGCCGTCAATTTTTAGCCAATTACAGGGCAAGGCCCGCAAATATCGGATAGAGGCTGCCCCCGCGCCGACGTCGTCCAAACAGACGGGATGTCCTCGTGATTTTAGGTCTGAGAGCAAGGCTTCCGCGAGGCTTAAGTCGGCCATATCCCAGCTTTCCGTCAATTCGATGATGAGTTTTGTGGGGGACGCTTTCAGCGCGGTTAGACAGGCCATAACGGAAGATTTGAAATGCGGCTTATCGACAGAGGCACCAGATAAGTTAATGGCAATGCCGCACCCATCTGGATTTTCATTCAAAACCAGAATGGCTTGCGCTAACATCGACAGGTCGAGATCTTTTATAACCCCGGAAAGTTCAGCGGGTCGCAACACGCCTTCCAAATGATCTTCCGCGTCGAACCGCACGAGCCATTCGTGATGGTGAACCTTTCCATCGGAAAGATTGACAATGGGCTGACGAAACACGGTAAACCGCTGTTCTGATATGTGGTCGCGAAACCCTTCGGCTGTATGCAATGATGACATGCAGTCTCAATAGCGCAGAATGAAAAAGAAAGGGTTTACGTGTGTGAAAACGCTAGTCTGGTTGTCTGCCCTGTCGTTAGGCCCCGCGCGTTTTCTGGGCAATCTCCAGAACATTCTTACTCGGTCTCGAGGCGATAATTCGGTTTAGCTGATGGCGAATAAGCGCTTGGCGGCCCGTATCTAATTTCCTCCAAACTTCAAAAGCGCCCAAGAGGCGCGCGGCGATTTGTGGATTACGACTGTCCATATCGAGAACTTGGTCCGTGAAGAACGCATAGCCTGAGCCGTCAAACTTATGGAATAAGCTGGTGTTGCCCATCGCAAAGCCGCCGACGAGGGCGCGCACGCGGTTCGGGTTATTCGGCTCATATCGCGGCGTTTCAATTAATTGCATCAGCGTATCAACGCCGTCTGTATGAGGCCGCATGGCTTGGACGGAAAACCACTTATCTAATACGAGAGGGTTCTTTTCCCATTTCGTGTAGAACTCTTCCATTGTCGTCTCGACGCGCTGCCCGCCGAGGCGCGTCAGCGTGATGAGTGCAGCGAGTTCATCGGTCATATTGGTGGCGCTTGAAAGCTGGGTCTGGGCGAGTTTAGCCGCGAGTGGATCTTGCCGCGCGGCGAGAAGGGAGAGGCAACGATTTCGCAAAGCGCGCCGTCCGGCGGAGGCCGCATCGGGACTGAAAGCGCCTGTATCTTTTAACACGTGATACCATTCAACAAGATCTTCCCGTACGTAATCTGCGACAGCGCGTGAGAGCCAATGTCCGGCTTCATATACAGCCGTTGGGTCGGTTTCATTCAGGCTTTGCAAGACTTCCATAAATGCAGGAGGTGTTAGAGTTAGAGCTTTGAAATTATTATCAAAATTTTCATTATTTAATGTGCGCTCTAAGGCTTCGCAATAGCCTTGCAAGGCTTTGTTGGGCGTCGGTGTTTGACCGTTTTCAATGGCGCGCGCCATGTCGGCCATGAGTTGCCGCGCTAGCGTTTGCCCGGCTTCCCAGCGGTTAAAAGGGTTGGGGTCTGCCCCCATAAGGCGGAGTAAATCCTCCGTCGTGAAATCCGTTTCCAACGTCACAGGCGCGGAGAAATCTTGAAGCACGGAAATCGAATGGGGTACATCGACCTTAGTATAAGTGACACTTGTGCCTGAGCTAAGGAGAAGGGTTAGATGTGGTTTGGAAATGGGGCCCGTATCGCCGACGGCCTGCCATTTAATCGGAATAATGACGGGCGTTTTTTTATCTTGTCCCGGCGTTGGCGCGACGGATTGCATGAAGTGAATTCGGTTTTCACCTGAGGGCAAGACTTCGCGTTGGACTTTTAATTTCGGTGTTCCGGCTTGACGATACCAGCTCATAAAAGGTTTGAGATTTTGCCCTGTGGCCTCTTCAAAACTTTCAATGAAATCTTCGACCGTGGCCGCTGTGCCATCACATTTTTCAAAATAACGATCGGACCCGGCTCGGAATTTTTCGGGCCCCAAAATCGTCTTTAACATGCGGATGAGTTCCGCACCTTTTTCATAAATTGTCGCCGTGTAGAAATTGTCGATCTTCATATAGGAATCGGGGCGAACGGGATGGGCGAGGGGGCCTGCATCTTCCGTGAATTGCCGCGCCCGCAAGGTCCGAACATCTTTGATACGCTGGACAGCGGCCCCGCGCTGGTCGGCGGAAAATTCCTGATCACGGAAAACGGTGAAGCCTTCTTTGAGGCAGAGCTGGAACCAATCGCGGCAGGTCACGCGGTTGCCAGACCAGTTGTGGAAATATTCATGGGCGACGACGGATTCAATCCGCTCGAAATTCATGTCGGTCGCACTCTCAGCATCAGCCAGCAAGAGAACCGAGTTGAAAATGTTTAGGCCTTTATTCTCCATCGCCCCGAAATTGAAATCGCGCACTGCGACAATCATGAAGCGGTCGAGGTCATATTCGCGGCCAAAGGCCTCTTCATCCCATTTCATCGAGCGCTTGAGCGCGTCCATTGCATATTCGGCCTTGGCCGCATTTCCGGGGTCGACGAAGATTTCAAGCGGGATATGGCGGCCAGACATCGTCGTGAAACTATCTTCTAATATGTCAAACTCGCCCGCGACGAGGGCGAAGAGATAGGCGGGCTTACGGAATGGGTCGTTCCAAACGGCAAAATGACGACCATTGCCAGTGGCGCCTTCCTCAATCTTATTCCCATTGGCCAAAAGGTGCGGGTAAGCCGCAATATCGGCTTCAATCCTAACGGTGAACACGCTCATGACATCGGGACGGTCGGGATAAAAGGTGATGCGGCGAAAACCTTCCGCCTCGCATTGCGTACAGAACCGCCCGCCAGAGACATAAAGCCCCATCAGCGTTGAATTGGAGGACGGATCGCATAGCGTTTCGATTTCTAGCGTGAAACTCTCGGGCGTTTTCGGCAGGGTTAGCGTTTCCTGATCCAGCTTATATTGCGAGCGCTTGAGCTTTTTTCCGTCTAAGCTCACGGATTTCAGAGAGATATTCTCCCCGTTCAAAACCAAAGGCTCATCGCGCAGGCGTTTGACGTCAATTTTCGATTTTACCGTTGTCGCAGACGGCTGCAGGTCGAAATCCAAATAAACCGACGTCAGCTCATGGCTCGGCGGTGTATAATCCGAAAGAAGAGTTGGCGTTGGGGCCGTATCAGTACGCATAAATCAAAGTCCTATCCTTGGGGACTATTTGGACAGGCTTGCGGTAGAGTTCAATGATTCAGGTGAGTTTGGGGATTACTGGCTGCCGTTAGCGCAGTTTGGAAATTAATGGCGTAAATATCTAAATTCCGCCACTTTTGTTTCGCCTGTTCTATTGCACCTGCGTGGTTTCAGAAAGATATCTAAGAGCTCAAGAACATGGGTGAAATCATCAAGCATTTTCTGAACACGAATTTTACTGTCCATGGAATCTGCGAGCCAGTCCACCTCAAAGAGATTGTTATTTTTTATCGGGATGAGCAGTTCATTATTATACAAAACGCAGGACAAATCCGTCTGCGGCATTTTTGCGTCTAGTTCGATGAGCGCGCTTTGAAATCTTGGACATAGGAGTGTTCTGATGATGCGCTCATTTGAAGCGCGAATTATAATTCTACCGTCAGGATATTCGATAACGCCTTCATGCTTAATCGCGGGCCTTTTGTGTGGATGACCCGACACGCGGGACCGCGTGATGATGGCTTCCCCTTGCATCCTTTCCTCGACACCAAAGCTGAGGACCAAGCCTCTAAAAACAACAACGGGTCCATATCGGCTTAACGGACGTTTTCTGGACACAGTCAATTCTCGCAGCGCGAAGGCCCAATGCTCATGCAAGCCGTGTAGGATATCATCTGTCTGTACGAAATGATGCTTTGGGAAGGCGCCAAACTCATAAAGGATTTTTGCGAGGGCTTTACTGACGTTATCTTTTGAAATGTTTTTGGGTCTGGAATGTTGCCAACCGAGAAACTTGCTAATGCCTTTTGTGAGGTGAAGTTTGGTTTTTTTTCGTAACTTAAACAAAGGCAACCCAAAGCCAAGCATTGGGAGAGTAATGGGAAGGATAATGGCAGCAAGATAAGCCCTCCAAGATCTACGGCTGTCCTCCGCTACCTTGATTATCTCCCAAGAGAGAAACAAACCGACAGCCAAAAATGCAATTCCAAGTATGATACCTATGGTGAACCGTTTTTTCCGCTCACCTTCTAGAGCCAATAAAGACGGTTCTATTGAGCGCTCAAAATGTTCACTAAATTTGGTGAACTCAGTTCTGTTTGATTTTAAGTCGCGCTCACCCATACAGAGGCTCTACGCGAAAATTGTGTAAATTGCTTTAAACCTGCCAAATCGCGGCTCGCTTAGAATCTTAGCCAGAAAAATTATGGGAAATCTGAACTATTACAATGAGGGGTACATTCACCTGTTAGTTTGGTTATAGTCGGCGGCATTGATATTTAAACCGAATGGAGACCTCATAATCATGGAAAAAAGAAGGTTTCTCCTCGTCCATGGGGCTTGGCATACGGCCAAATGTTGGGACCTCATTGTGCCGCGCTTAAAGGCTTTGGGACATGAGGCTGAGGCCATTGATCTTCCCGGGCGTTCAGCGTCATTTCCATTGGGCTGGAAAATCACCATTGAGGATCATATCGAGGCCATTGTTTCAGCGGCAAGCCAATTCAAAGGCCCTGTAACCTTATTGGGTCATTCCATGGGCGGTATAATGATATCGGCCGCCGCAGAAAAACAGCCGGAGTTATTCAGCAGGCTTGTCTATCTTTGCGCTTTTTTGCCGAAAGACGGCGATAGTCTCATGTCTCTCTCTCAAAAGGATAAAGGCTCTAAGGTAGCCTCCGTCATGTCCATGTCCTTACTGAAAGGCACGAGCCGTATCAAAGGCGATGCGACCGAGGTTTTTTACAATGATTGCCCGCCTGACATGGTCGAACTGGCACAGGCTCAATTGGCGACCGAACCGGGCCGGCCAGTCCTTAGCAAACTCCGATTAACCGAAGACAGATTTGGAACGTTGCCGCGGTCTTATATTCTCTGCACTGAGGACCAAGCGATAACGATAGACTATCAAAAACAAATGCTGGCCAGACAAAATTGCGACAAAATCTACACACTAAATTCGTCTCACTCACCTTTTTTATCGATGCCCGATGCATTGGTCGACGCGCTCATAGAGGTAAGTGAATAGGCGAGGTAAGTGAATAGGCGAGGTAAGTGAATAGGCGTTTAAATAATCACAGCTAAAGTCCTGAGACGCTCCAGAGCTTACTATAAGCTTCGCAATGTATCAGTATCGTTTTATAGCGGGATAGATTGGTGCCCGCCGGAACGGTGTAACTTTGCGCGCCTTTATTTGATTGCAGCGGCGATACCAACAAAGCCCCTTGCGTCGCATTACGGCCTGTTAATTCATCCGGAGATAAAGGGGATAAAAATATTTTTAGATCCGGTGCGTTTTTCGTGGAAAACTGATTATCCAGATTAACGCGCGTCACACCATTTTCAGATGACATCGTCCAATTACCCGCGACGGAAAATGATTTTTTACGCCATCCGCCAGAGGATATAAGTTTATAGGCAGATGCCGCCGCCGCGGCTTTTTCAGCCTCAACTCTTGCCGCTTCA
>CAZNXP010000058.1:0-9975 GCA_964576955.1 uncultured Algimonas sp. | reverse complement strand
TTGTCGCGGTTGGCCTGACCTTTGTGCAGCTCGCGATTAGCCGTTAGATCATTTTTTCTAATCGTTCGACATGGTTTTGAAGGGCTAGGTTACGCATTTCCAAATCTTCGGGCAGCTTACCTAAAGACGGAACGCCGCGACCAGATTTCCGCAATTTCTTCGATAAATATTCGCTACGCGCGGTCAGAAAGCGAATTCGCCATTCTAAACTATAGGCGTCCTCGTCTTGAGGTGGTTTATTGGGCGAGCCCTTAAATAATGTCTTCCAAAAACTCATTAGTAGATAACCTGAACCAGATAGAGGCCGTCGGGTGAGGCGACGGGGCCGCAGGCTGTTCTATCGCGGGCCTCTAGGGCCATTTGCATATCTTCCGCGTCCCATTTACCCAGACCGACCTCGACAAGGCTGCCCGTAAAACTGCGCACTTGTTTATGCAGGAATGAGCGCGCACGGTAGGTCAGATGAATTTCATGATCCGCGCGTAGAACTTGGATTTCATCTAGAGTTTTGACGGGGCTTTTGGCTTGGCACTGGCCGTCGCGAAACGTTGTGAAATCATGTTTCCCGACAAGCACCTGCGCGGCCTCATACATGGCCTCGACATCAAGGCGCACAGGAATGCGCCAGACACGGCTGCGGTCCAGCGCAAGACGCGGGCGGCGGTCAACAATGCGGTAAAGATAGCGGCGCTCAATGGCGTCAAAGCGCGCATGAAACTCTGCGTTCGCTTCTTCTGCTGCCAATATGGAGATGGGCGCTTCGCCCAAGTGAAAATTGAGGCCGTCCCGAACTTGGTCCGCGCGTAAGGCTTTGTCGAAATCGACATGTGCGATTTGTGCCAGCGCATGCACGCCGCTATCCGTGCGGCCAGAGCCGTAAACGTTGACAGGCGAGCCGTTCAACCGCGCGGCGGCAGCTTCTATCGTGCCTTGCACGGTTGGGGCATGGTCTTGGCGCTGCCAGCCCTGATACGGGCTGCCATCATATTCAATCGTCAATTTAAATCGAGACATTAGCCTATGTTCAAAGCTTCCAGGGCAAGCGCAACTTCTTCATGCATTTGCAGTTGGTCCGTCGCGGGGTCAAGCACGGCGAGGGTAGAGGTCCAAGAGGCTTTGTCCGAACCATCGACTTTTAAGTCAAGGCGCTCTGCGACTTCTTTGCCGAATTTGCTGTAATGGGTTGTCGCGGATGCGGCGGTTTTCCATCCGGCGGCTTCTGCGAGTTCGCCGGCCGTCAATTTACGGTCTTCTGCCCGGCAATGCGCGACCAGCATGAGGCGGCGCGCTTTGCTAAATTTAATGACTTTGAAAACTTCAATGTAGCCTGCAATGGTTCCGATATTGGCCGCGCGGCGTGTTTCACGGCGGCCAACTAGTTTTTCGTCAATCCAGGCCTTAGATTTTTTAAGCGCATCTTCCAAATCCATGGCGTGAAACTTTGTTTCCAAATTTTTGGAGCCATTGAGAAATATCATTGCAGCATTGCTATTGGCACGAATGAGGTGGCCCTCATAAATTTCTTCGTGAATACGCATGCTATCTCTTTTCTTATTCTATTATTCTAGTTTCGACCCGCTCGGAACCGGCGTTCCGCGCAGGAAATCCTCCGCACTCATCCGAGATTTCCCTGCGGGTTGTACGGAAAGAAGCTGTAAGGCCGCTTCCCCGCAGGCGATTGTCAGGGCGTCATTTAAAGCCTCACCTGGCAATCCTTGTTCATCGACGACCCGCGCCAGATGTACTTTTACGCGGCGTGTGTCGATTTCGCACCAGGCCCCTGGAAAAGGAGATAGGCCGCGGATAATCGCCTCAAGATTGCGCGCTGGAAGGCTCCAGTCAAGTCTCGCTTCGGATTTGTCTATTTTATGGGCGTATATTGGCTCGCCAGATTGCGGCGTTGGGGTAAGGGCTTCCCGTTCGACCGCGCCTAAAGCGCGCGGCCACATTTGCGCTCCCATTTGCGACAGGCGCTGCGACAGGCTTTGCGCCGTGTCAGTTGGCAGTATGTCAGTAGATTCTGACAGCAATATATCGCCCGTATCCAAACCTTTGGCCATTTGCATGATCTGGACGCCCGTTTGTGCGTCGCCCGCCATAATGGCGCGCTGGACAGGCGCCGCGCCGCGCCAGCGCGGTAGCAGTGAGCCGTGTAAATTCAAGCACCCATATCGCGGCGCATCTAATGCGCGCTGCGGCAGGATTTGACCGTAAGCCACGACGCAGGCGACATCAGCCTTTAGCGCTTCTAACCCGTCAATGACTTTTGATTTTCGGAAACTCTCTGGCGTTTCAACGGATAAGCCCATGAGCTCTGCAAATTGATGCACGGGAGATTTTGTGACCTGTTTACCTCGACCAGAGCGGCGCGGCGGTTGGGTATAAACCCGCACCACATTATGACCCGAAGAAATAATTTCGGCGAGGGACGGCACGGCAAAATCTGGCGTGCCCATGAAAACAATATTCATGACCTAAGCCGTCGCTTTAAATTTCTCGGATTTGATAACTTTCTTCACGGCGCGCTCGCGTTTTAGGCGCGAGAGATAATCGATAAAGACAATGCCTTTTAAGTGGTCCATTTCATGTTGAATACAGACGGCATAAAGACCTTCGGCCCATTCTGTGACGCGCTCGCCATTATAATCAAGATAGGTGATTTGCACGCGTTCTGGGCGGTCTATTTCTTCATAGACCTCGGGAACAGAGAGGCAGCCTTCTTGGTAAGGCAGGGTCTCTTCCACGCTCTCAAGAATTTCTGGATTGACGAAAAATTTGGGCTGCGCCTCTTCGCCTTCGCGGGCAAGGTCCATGACGATAACATTCACAGGCTCGCCAATTTGCACAGCGGCGAGGCCAATACCCGGCGCGGCATACATGGTCTCCAGCATATCATCCATGAGCTTGCGCGTTTCATCCGTAACCGCTTCCACAGGTTTGGAGACCTGTTTCAGGATAGGATTAGGAACTGTCAAAATAGGTCGAATAGCCATTGGGGACAGATAAGGGCAGGGGGCAGACTGGTCAACCCAAGGGGCCAGCTCGTGCCCTGCTAATGATTGAAAATCGGGCGTCCGAAACTATCCATTTCCGTATGACAGCGCTCGCAGGTCCATCCGCCAAAGAAAAACTGCTTGAGCGTTTTGGGCATGCGGAATTTAGGTTGACGCAAATTGCAACGCGGGCAATTGATGGCGTTCAGATTAATAGCAATCGCGGATTTATTACGCTTTGTCATACACTATATGTGGCGATGAATGAGAGAGTCGTCAAGGCGCAGAGTGCCGCAGCCCTGCTGCATTCATATTGCGTTTAACGGTTTTGCGAGAGCCATCCCGCCAAATCATGGGTGACATAATCGACAAAATCCGCTTCGACAGCGCCGCTGGCGGCCTGGACCGCATTGGGCACAATAAGTACAGTCGTCATGCCGAGCTCTTTTGGGACTTTCAAATTTCGCAGATTATCTTCAAAGAAAATGGCTGTCTTCGGATCAATTTCAGGGAAGCGCTCCAAGAACGCCTCATAGGCATGGGCTTTGGGTTTGGGAATATAGCCCGTGTCTTCGACGCCGAAATGCCCGTCAAATAAATCAAAGAGTTTCAAATATCCTGCGACATTTTCTGCGTGAGCCTTTGACCCATTTGTGAAAATATATTTCTGTCCAGAGAGCGCCTGAATGCTGGCGCGCAGCGCTGGGTTGACGCCGAGCAATGTTAGGTCAACATCATGGACATATTTTAGGAAGGGCGCAGGGTCCATATCGTGCACCGCCATCATACCTGAGAGCGTCGTGCCATATTCTGACAAATAGTCTTTTTGAACAATAAAGGCCACCTCACGTGTTAACGAGAGATAGCGGGCAACATAATCGTTCATTTTATCGACGATTTGGTTGAAGAAATCGGCGTCCGCTGGATAGAGCGTATTGTCGAGATCAAAAATCCAGCTTTTGATGTGAGAGAGATCGGCCGTCATCATGGGCTGCCTTAACGTGCTGACCTATCGGCGCAAGCCATCTCCGCCGCCTTCCACAAAATCCGCATCTGTGAGGCGAACAATCTGAACATCTACATCAGCGGCTAGGGGCCGGAAATCGACAGCAGCATAACCTTGCTCTTGGCATTTTTCACGCCCGAGGGCTGCAAAGCGCGACTCAGCGATACAAAATGGGGCAGGGGTGACGAGTTCAGAGCGTAGCCGGCGGTCGGGTTCGGGCTGGCCATCTTCAGATATGGCTTCCTGCAAGGCATAGACATGCGCCTGGGTGCCGATGAGGCTCCGGTCAAACGGCTTCACACAGGCACCGACATCAATCGGCCACCATCCGCGAGAGGTCCAATTCCCATCATTTTGAATGGCAATGGCGCTATAGACGCGCTGCGTACTATCATTGCAGATATCCAAGCCAATGGTGTTTCGCGTTTCTTCCGCTTTCGGCGTGAGCGCGGTCATGAGCTCTTGGTTCGTTGCGTTTTTATCCAGCTCTAATTCGGCTTTGGCGCTCGCAATTGTCCGTAAGGTCCGGCGGCCCGATAGGCCATCAATCCGAGTGATTTTATACCCCGCATCTTGTAACAAGCGCTGCAGGCCTGCGGTTTCCGCATTTTCGCCAAAATCACTGGGTTCAATTAGGGCCGTACGGCGTTCCGTTGGGTCGACGGCGAAATAATCCCGCGTTTCCATATTTTTTAATTGGCAATTATCTGTCGCGTCGGAGGTAAAAGTCTCTTCGCTTGCGCAGAGCTCAAAGCTGCCCTTCCATTCTCTTATGCCGCCCCTGTGTATGGGCAGGCTCTCGGCATATAAAAACCGCGGACTATCTTTGGGCGGGGTTAGCGTGACGCAGGCACCCGGTTGAACAGGAGTCCAGCCCGCTACTCGCATCCTATCTGACCGGATAAAGGCAGAGGCAAAGCGAAGCACAAAGCTCGTTTCATTACATATGTCCCAATTATGAATGGCGCTTTGTGCCGTATCAGCCGCAACATCACTTGTTGGACTCTGCTGCGCTGCGGCGTGCGTGGCCGTAAAAAACAGCACAAGTATTAGGGCAAGTCGCCGCATCATCGGATTAATGTCCCTGCGCCGACATCCGTGAATAATTCGACCAGCAGGCCATGGGCCCGCCGTCCGTCTAATATGACGACCGCTTCCACGCCGTTATCAACCGCATTTATCGCGGTTGTCAGTTTTGGAATCATGCCGCCTTTGGCAATACCGTCGGCGATTAATTGACTTGCGTCTTTTACCGAGAGGTCCGTCAGGACTTTGCCGTCACCGTCCATCACGCCTTCAATATCGGTCAAAAGCATCAGCCGGCTGGCCCCCAGCGCAGAGGCGAGGACGCCCGCGGCGGTGTCGGCATTAATATTATAGCCATTTCCTGCGCCGTCTGCGCTGATCGGCGAGACAACAGGAATGAAGCCCGCATCATCGCTGGCGAGGGTTTCCAGTAAGGTGACATCCGTACCTGTCGGCTCGCCCGTAAACCCAAGGTCGGCATCGACTGGCTTAGCGGTAATTAACAGGGCATCGCGGCCTGAAATGCCAACGGCTTGCCCGCCCGCAACATTAATCGCGCTGACAATAGACTTATTGATAGCGCCCGAGAGGACCATTTCGGCGACACCAACCGTTTCCATATCGGAGACGCGCAGGCCGTCCTTGAATTTCGTTTTGATTTGCAGCCGCTCTAACATGGTGCCGATTTGCGGTCCGCCGCCATGAACGACAACGGGGCGCAGACCACATTGACGTAATAAAACAATGTCTTTTGCAAATTCCGCCGTTAGCTCAGGGCTACCCATGGCATGGCCGCCAAATTTAACGACGACCCAACGGCCAGAGTGGCGCTGAATGAAAGGCAGAGCTTCCGAGAGTACCTTTGCGCTCGTCCAACCTGATTCGTTTTTTCGGCGTTGCATAATTTACTTATAGCGCAACTCTCGGCAGCGCCAAGGTCGCGATTTCAGCGCGCAAGTCGTCTAAACCCGTCTTTTTCTCGGAAGATGTGACCATAAGCTCGGGATGGGCGGCAGGGCGCTTCCCAATAGTCCGAGAGGTTCGGCGCATGATCTTATCAAGCTCGGCCTTTTTAATTTTATCGCTTTTTGTCAGGACGAGTTGGTAGGTGACCGCAGCATCATCCAACAATTCCATGAGTTCGACGTCCGAGGGTTTGATCCCATGGCGGCTATCTATGAGTAAAAAGACCCGCCGCAATCCGGCTCTTCCGCGCAGAAAAGCCCGCGTGAGGCGTGTCCAATTTGAAATCTCAGTCTTCGGCGCGCGGGCATATCCATATCCCGGTAAGTCCACGAGATTGAGGCGGCCGTCGACATTAAAGTAATTTAGCTCTCGCGTGCGGCCCGGCGTGTTGGAGGCGCGCGCCAAGCCTTTTCGGTTCGTCAGCGCATTGATGAGCGAGGATTTGCCGACATTAGACCTTCCTGCGAAACAAATCTCGGGCCGGTCGGCGGGGGGGAGTGAGTCCAAATTGACAACAGAGAGCATGAAGAGAACCTCTCTCGCAAAGAGCAGGCGGCCGTCTTCAATCTGTTCGTCCGTAAAATCCGGCGTTGTGGCGAGAGGCGCTTTCTCGGGCTCACTCATTTCTTTTTGGACTTTGGCTTTTTCTTCTTCACAGAATTGGGCTTGATCTCAACA
Source organism: uncultured Algimonas sp. (assembly GCA_964576955.1). GTDB lineage: Bacteria > Pseudomonadota > Alphaproteobacteria > Caulobacterales > Maricaulaceae > Litorimonas. The sequence continues at coordinate 3,306 of CAZNXP010000058.1, read as the reverse complement.
TCAGCCCCTTCAGCGATGGGCTCAGGCTTGCCGGTGATTTTGCGGAAGAATTTATCGACAGGCGTATCGACGCCGTTCTGACGCGTAATCCAATATTGCTGTGCAAAAGATAGGATGTTGTTCCAAATCCAGTAGATCAAAAGCCCGGCTGGGAATCCGGCCAAAATGAACATGAACATCCATGGCATCCATTTGAAGATTTTAGCTTGGAGTTGCGCTTGGTCGCTGCTGCCCATGGTCGGGGTTGAATGCAATGTATACATCATGGCCATAGACGCGCCGTAAAGAATGGCGAGCGGCCCAATTGTGAGCAGTGCGGGTAACCAGTCTGGCTGGCCATCCCATGGGAAAATTCCAAATCCATTGATGATGGAAAGCGGGTCACGCGCCGATAGATCTTTAATATATCCCATGAAACCTTCGTGGCGCAGGTCGATATTGATGAACACCGCCTTATAAAGCGCGAAGAAAACAAAGATGGTTGGAATAATAGGGAGGCAGCCTGCCATAGGATTGGCGCCTTCTTTTTTGTAAAGCGCCATCATTTCTTGCTGCAGCTTCATGCGGTCATCTTTGTAACGCTCTTGCAGTTTTTTGAGCTTGGGCTGGACCTTCTTCATCTTGGCCTGAGACGCATATTGCTTGGAATAGAGCGGGTACATGACGAGCTTAATCAACAGGGTGAGCGCCAAAATACCAAGACCAATACTGCCGAGCCTATCTCCGAGCCAAGATAAGATGCGGCTAATTGGTTTTACGAGAATTTTCAATCGACCCCACCCAATGGCATTTGTGAGGTCTGAAATACCCGCCTGCTCATAGGACCTTAGCATTTTAAAGTCTTTTGGCCCCGCCATCATATAGCCAATAGACTCGACCGTTGCGCCGGGCGTGAGTGTCAAAGCTGCTGTCGTATAAGAGGTTTCATAGACGTCGGAATTATTGATGAATTTGAAATCATATTCGGCTTCAATAGAATTTCCTTGCGGAGCAATGGCAGCTTGCAGCCAATATTTATCTGTCAGGCCGACCCAGCCGCCTTCGCCGTTTATGCTCCAGCCGCCTTTCTTTTTGAGCTTCTTATATTTTTGCTCGTGATATTTACCGTCAACAACTGAAATGGGGCCTTCTTGGATGATAAAGAAGTTTGTTAGCTCATCGGAGAGGCCAACTTGGCGGGCGACGCCTTTGCGCTCAATACTTGTCTCAGAAGAGCCTGTATTGGTGAGGCGGTCTGTTAAGGTAATGAGATATTTATCATCGACGCTAAGCTCGCGTTGAATGCGCACAGACCCGACTTGCTTTTGAAGGGTCACCGGCGTGGAGGGCGTGATTGTATCGCCAGAGACAATCGCCCAAGCGGATGTTGTACCCGAGCCGCCATCAACGGCCGTCCAATTATCCGCGATATAGGCGGCGCGCTCTCCGCCTTGAGGATTTAGAATTTGGACAAGACCATCTTCCGTATCAAGTGTGGCATTATAATCTTTTAAGGCGAGGTCATCGACCCGCGAGCCTGTAGTAAGAAAAGAGCCCGTCAGGGTCGGTGTGTCGATTTTTATCCGCGTCGCTTCGCCTTGCGCGATAAGCTCCTCGCGGGTTTTTATCTCTTCGATTGGCTGCGTCGCGGCCTTATCCTCAAATTCGGCTTTGGCCCGCTCCATTTCAGCTTCGGCATCTAAGCGCGCCTTCTGTGTTGTCGGCGCTTCGATGAAAGTGAAATACAGCATCACGACGATGGCTGAGAGAATCATGGCCCAGATTAGGTTTTTCTGTTCGTTCATGAGGACTGGCTCTTAATATCTTTAGCTTTGGGCATTTTTGTGAGGGTGCCCTGTCGTATCGGTTGCTCGTTTAGAAAGGGTTATGAGGGCTTTGCGCGTGTCGTCAAGCAGGTCCGACCAATCACGTGCAGTCGTGGAGCCTCGGGCGATGAGGACATAATCATGTCCGGGCAGGCCATATTCGGGCAAAAGCGCCCTTGCCGCTTCGCGCAGACGGCGTTTTGCGCGGTTTCGGATGACGGCGTTTCCAATCTTTTTCGTGGCTGTGAAGCCCATGCCAATGCCTAAACGGGCCTGATTTTCACGCATTTGGACAACGACGCCGCCTTTAGCGGAATAAAACCCATCCCGCACATATAAAAACTCGGAACGCTTTTTCAGCATTCCGAGCTCTGATGTCATATCTTTAGAAGCGGTCATCACCGCGCGTCATTCGCCCAGTGGCGGATTATGCGGAAAGACGCTTACGGCCTTTGGCGCGGCGACGGGCTAGGACCGCACGGCCGTTTTTTGTCGCCATACGCGCACGAAATCCGTGACGACGGGCCCGTACAAGATTTGAAGGCTGAAAAGTACGTTTCATCTTAATTCTCTTTATCAGTTGAGCGCGCAAGACTCAGATGTCTATAGGCTGTGTATCTCAAGCTCGGCGACGTACGCGCGCGAGGGGGAGCTGTCAAGACGCCGCGTCATTCCCTAAGATTGCCTAGTCTGATGCGAAAACCTCACAAAAGGGGCACAAAAACGTGACGGTGTGTGAACCAAGCGTTTCCTGACTTTCGTTTTTATTGCGGGTAAGGGGACGCTAAATCAAGACGAAGAATAGGATCGTTTATCATGCGTTATGCAACATTAATCACTAGCCTCCTTGCAACGGCTGCCGTTTCAATCCCTGCTTTGGCGTGGGCCGCGCCAGATTGCGGCAACCCACCCGTAAAATCAGCCGAGGTGGTCTATAAAATACCAACACCTGCCCAGGCGCTTGCACCACAAGTCCAAATTATAGCGCCGCAACAAGCAGTGCCGCAACAAGTCGCGCCGCAAGTTGAAACGGTTACGCGGCGCGTTGAGACGGTTGCACCCGTTCAGTTTGAAAATCGCTCGCCGCAGCCTGTTTTCACAAATGACCCTGTTGTTACGCAGCCTGCGCCGCAGGTCATTGAGGCACCTGTCAAAACAGTCCAAGTCTTCTCAACGCCCGTCAATAGTTTCGCCGCCAATTATGAGGCCTTGCTACAGCGCCGTATTTCTCAAGGCGCAGGCGGATTAAACGTATTTGATTACGCCGGCGCAAAAGCGGCGGGCGAAGGACGTACAATTAAAGCCTATACAGACCATTTGGCCTCGCAAAATCCAGATTTGTTGCCACAGAATGATCAAATCGCGTATTGGGCCAACCTTTATAATGCCCTGACCGTCAATCTGATTTTGGATAACTACCCCGTTAAATCCATTCGTAAGATTAAATCGGGCGCGTTTTCAAACGGACCTTGGAAGCGGGATGAAGTCACCGTCAATGGTC
>CAZNXP010000057.1:0-9993 GCA_964576955.1 uncultured Algimonas sp. | reverse complement strand
CCGTCCTTGCCGTTAAATTGGTCGAACATATCGTAGAGGCCAAGATGCAAAATGGCATTATAGGCGTCATGGGTTTCTTGGCGGTAGGCCGCATCGCCCCACCATCCGCGCGGATCATGTGTGTCGCCTGCGCGGGGAATGACGTTGTAATCGCCTGCGAGGACGAGAGGTTCTTCATAGGTCAAAAGCTCCGCCGCATGAACGCGGAGGCGGTTCATCCAATTCAGCTTATAGGCATATTTCGCGGTTTGAACGCCGTCCTCTTCCACGGGATTACCATTGGGCAGATAGATTGAGGCGACACGTACCGCGCCGCGTTCGGTCGAGACAACAGCTTCAATATAGCGGGCTTGCTCATCGTTTTCATCACCGGGCAGTCCGCGGCGGATATCTTCGAGCGGGCGTTTAGAGAGCAGGGCGACGCCGTTATAGCTCTTCTGGCCATGGGTTTCGATATGATAGCCAAGCGCTTCGATTTCGAGGCGAGGAAAAGCGTCGTCGACGGTTTTGATTTCCTGCAAACAGGCAATATCAGGTTGCTCGGCTTCTAACCAAGCCGTGACCGCATGTAGACGGGCTTTGATGGAGTTCACATTCCAAGTTGCGATTTTCATAGATGTGCCAATGCGGTTATAAGGCGGCGTCCATAACAGCGCCTTTGAAAACGATTTGTTTTGCGTTTTCGTCCTGTTTGACTGTGTTTAAGTCAAGAGCGCCAGCCTGGATATCCCACTTATCATGTGGAGTTTCTGTCATTTTTCAGGCGATGATGCATAGCATTAGGCCAAAAAATAAAGGCTCCACGTGGGAGCCTTCGTAAATCGTAATTTTTAGGTTAGCCTAATAACCTCTTCGGAAAGATGAGCTTCTTCCGAATGAACGCCTGCTTCCGAAAGACCGGCTATTTCCAAACCGTCTTGAGGAAAATCTGCTGCTTCTAGCGTAACCATAATCGTAATATCCGTAAGAATTACGGCTTCCGAAACCTGAATTAAAGCCACGTCGAGAGCTAAAGCCTCTGTTGTTGAAGCGTCTATTGTTTCCATTATCAGCAATAGCTGCGCCTGTAACACCGCCGAGCAATGCGCCAACAACGGCGCCTTCTGTACGGTTTCCGCGTCCTGCGACTTCTGACCCAATAACGCCGCCGAGAACCGCGCCGATAGCGCCGCCAACGAGCTGATCATTATTATTATCCTGACGAACAACCTGTGTGCGCTGGTTGAAACTTGATTGTGCCATTGCGGGTGCAGAGATTGCGCTTACGACAGCAATAGCCGCTAACGTAGATAAAGTCGTTTTCTTCATAATGTTGAACATGATGTTCTCCTTTGTGATGACTCATAGATAAGCCCTGTGAGCGAAATAGCTATTCACACTGAGACACATGGCGGTGAGAGAAAATCGCGGCTCGCTCACGCTTTTGACAGGACATCGTTAGGGCTGACATGTGCAGTCATTCTTTTATGGAGGGAGGCAAAAGTCAGCGTGAATGAGGCTTACAAGCGGTCGAAAACTCTATAAAATCAACGATATATCGTTTTTCGATAATTTTTGTATTGACGAATATCAAAATGTTGTATATCTACAACATCATGATATATAACCGCATCAAAACATTGCGAACAGAGAAAGGGTTGTCGAGAAAAGACCTAGCAGAGGCTGTTGGGGTCAATTTTCAGACAATCGGATATCTGGAGCGCGGCGATTATAACGCCTCGCTAGAGCTAGCATTCAAGCTAGCCGAATATTTCAATGTACCAATTGATGTGGCGTTTTCACCTCGGCCGTTCAAAACGATGGCAGAGGAATTAGCGGCTATACGTGCAGCCGAATAAGTGCACGTGAAAAGAGGAGAGAGAAATGACTATTTTAGAAAAAGCAAATGAAATCGTGACGCAAATCGCTGGGTTCGCGACCGTTTCCATCACGGATATTATCGGCAGCCTATTTATGCGTGTCGTTCTGTTTTTCGTGGATCTGTTGCTGGGGCTTTAGTCCAAGAAAATAAATTATTTACAGGGCAATCCTGCAAGTTGCCCGTGGTTAGAATGCGCATGGATTGCGTATTGAATAAATGGAGAGAGGAACGTGAAATGTTAAAGTCAATCGCTAGAGTATTTGAGTTTCAGGACAATAGTGTTTCCAAGTCGACGTTGCGCCGGATTTTGATTTTGATGCTGATATCGCTTCCGACTTGGCCTCTGATGATTTTGGATTTCTATGATATGTTACCGTATAACTGGCTCGGAGCGGTTTCAGCAATATTCATAATTGTGGGTGCGATTTCTATGATTTTTTTCGTCTGCACTCGATTTGTTAACCGGTTTTATTTCCCTGATAAATATCTAGATGAGTGGGAGATCAGGATAAAACACAAGTCCATGACTTTTGCTTTTATGTGTCTTGTTTGGGGTGTTGCGCCAATAGTCTTTGTGATGGGGGTAATGCAAGATTTTGAATTGAGCCTTAATGCTGACGCGTTTTCGCTTTGGTTCGTCGGGTTTCTATTGTTGCTGCTCTATATCCAGACATTTCATGCGCTCTGGCAAGTTCGTCCTATTGATGAGGAGTAACTGGATTTGCCTTTAACCTCAGCCGCCTAAGGCTCTTGCTTTTGCGGCAGCTTCGCCACATATCGCGCTCAAAGTTTTTTTGAAAATAAGAGCGTAAAATGGCCCGCCAATTCTGCTATCACATGCAAGGTCTGACGAAGAAATTCGGCAATAAGACCATTCTCGACAATGTGCATTTGTCATTCTACCCCGATGCGAAAATCGGCCTTATCGGTGTGAATGGGGCGGGTAAGTCGACCCTCATGAAAGTCATGGCAGGTGTCGATAATGAAGTCACGGGTGAGCATTGGGCCGCTGAAGGCGTTAAAGTTGGCTATCTTCCGCAAGAACCAAGATTGGACCAATCCAAGACAGTTTGGGAAAATGTCATTGAGGGCTGTGAAGATAAACAAATTTTCGATGCTTATAATAAAGCCGCGACAGATATGGCGACGGAATATACTGATGAGCTGATGGAGCAGATGACGGCTTTGCAAGAGCAGGTTGATGGCCGTGATGCGTGGGATATTGATTCCAAAATTGAGATGGCCATGCAGGCTCTGCGTTGTCCGCCGAAAGATGACCCGGTTACGTCACTCTCGGGCGGTGAAGCCCGCCGTGTTGCCTTGTGTCAGCTTTTACTCTCCAAGCCTGACTTGCTCCTCCTCGATGAACCAACCAACCATTTGGATGCGGAAACCGTAGCTTGGCTTGAGAATTATCTCGTCAAATATAGCGGCGCGATTATCCTCATTACCCATGATCGCTACTTCTTAGATAATATTACAAATTGGACGTTAGAAATCGACCGTGGCCGCGCCTATCCACATGAGGGGAACTACTCGTCTTGGCTGGAAGCTAAAGGCAAGCGCATGGACCAAGAGGGCCGTGAAAGCGATTCAAAGACGAAAGCCTTGAAGCGGGAATTAGAATGGATTCGCTCTAACCCCAAAGCGCGTCAGTCAAAATCAAAGGCCCGTATTAGCGCTTATGAGAAGCTACGCGATGAAGCCGAGAATGAAGTTGTGTCTCACGCGGAAATTCGTATTCCAATGGGCGAGCGTCTTGGAAATATCGTTGTTGAAGCGAATAATGTCTCCAAAGGGTTTGGCGATAAGCTCCTCATCAAAGACCTCTCTTTCAAATTGCCGCGCGGCGGTATTGTCGGCGTTATTGGACCGAACGGGGCAGGTAAGACGACCTTGTTCAAGATGATTACGGGCGAAGAACAGCCAGATGAAGGCACATTCAAAGTCGGCGAAACCGTCGAGCTTGGATATGTCGACCAAAACCGAGATGCGCTGGACAATTCCAAAAATGTCTGGGAGGCCATTTCTGATGGGTTGGATATTTTGGTTATGGGCAAACGCGAAGTGCCGTCTCGCGCTTATGTCGGAGCCTTTAATTTTAAAGGGACAGACCAGCAGAAGAATGTTGGTCAATTATCTGGCGGTGAACGTAACCGCGTGAATATGGCGAAAATGTTGACACGCCCTGCAAACTTACTGCTACTCGATGAACCGACAAATGATTTGGACCGCGAAACGCTGGCCTCCCTTGAAATAGCTTTGGAGAAATTCCCTGGCTGCGCCGTGGTCATCTCCCATGATCGCTTCTTCCTCGACCGCGTTGCCACCCATATCCTTGCTTATGAAGGTGATAGCCATGTTGAATGGTTTGAGGGCAACTTCGCGGATTATATCGAAGATAAGAAGCGCCGCTTAGGTCCAGATGCGGATATGCCGAAGAAGCTAAAATTCGTCAAATTTGACCGTTAAATCATTGTCATAAGATGGGTTGACAAAAGCTAGGTCAATCTTGTCCCATGCACATATGAAATATCTTGCATCATTCCTTGCGGTTCTGACCTTAATCGGCTGTTCGCAAGGCACAAATACGGCGTCGGCCCAAACCCCGCCGATACTCGTCGATCAATTCGGATATCTGCCTGCGCTAGATAAGGTCGCAATTATCAAAGACCCGAAAATTGGGTTCGATTCTGGGCGTAGTTTTTCTCCGAGCAATCGATATGCGGTGATAAATGTTGCGACAGGTCAGACCGTTTATTCTGGCCAGCCCAGAGCTTGGAAAAACGGGCAGGTTGATGAGCTATCGGGTGATCGCGTCTGGCATTTTGATTTTTCAAATGTGCGGACGCCCGGCCGTTATGTCGTGCGGGACATGGACCGCCGCGTCGATAGTTACGCCTTTGAGATTTCTCCAAGCGTCTATAAGCCTGTCCTGAAAACCGCGCTAAAGACCTTATATTTGCAACGCGCAGGATTTGAGAAGACAGCAAAATATGCTGGACCTTGGGCGGATAAGGCCAGCCATTTAGGCCGCGGGCAAGATACACAAGCGCGGCTTTTTAATCGTCCTCAAAATGCCTCTACGCAGCGAGATTTACGCGGCGGTTGGTATGACGCTGGCGACTATAATAAATACACAAATTGGACGGCGAAATATATAATTGGCCTGCTTGGTGCTTATATCGAAAACCCAAATGTTTGGACCGATGATTTCGACATTCCTGAATCAGGAAATGGTATTCCCGATATTTTGGACGAGGTAAAATGGGGTCTGGATTGGCTTGAACGGATGCAAAACCAAGATGGCTCTATGTTATCTGTTATGGGGCTAGGGGGCGGCTCGCCGCCATCCTCCGCGAAAGAGCCGAGCCGTTATGGTCCGCCAAATACATCTGCAGCCGTATTTTCGGCAGGTGCTTTTGCGATGGCCGCAAAGGTATATAGCGGCGTTCCGGGGATGGAAGGTTCCGCAAGGCGCTATGCGTCCCGCGCAGAGAAAGCTTGGCGCTGGGCCGAAGCCAACCCCAATGTGAAGTTCTGGAATAATGATGCGCGTAGTAATTCCGAAGGGCTGGCTGCGGGGCAACAAGAGGTCGAAGCGGACCGTTTGGCGAAGCAAAAGCTAATCGCTGCGGTCCATATGTCCGCCTTAACAGGCGATCCTTATTTTCATCAGGTGATTGGCAGACTCTATGATAACGTAAAGCCGATGAAGCCCAATACCTCGGACGGGCATGAAGGTATATTGGTTGCTGATCTCCTATATTATTCGCGGCAAGCGAACACACCTCCTCGGATGGCGGCGCGAATTAAGAGAGATTTTGAGAGAGAGGTACTGAACGCTTATAATGCCTGGCCGGCGAAGCAAAATTCAGAACATGCTTATCGTAGCTTTGTTGACGGATATTGGTGGGGCAGTAATTATACCAAATCGCAACGCGCCTCAGTCTTTACCCAAGCCGTTGTCACGGGTGCAGGAAATCGGCCACGCATAGACTACCTGAACGCAGCCGCGGATTACTTGCATTATATTCACGGCGCTAATCCTCTCAACAAAGTCTATCTCTCTAATATGGGTGGGTATGGCGCAGAAAATTCTGTGACCCAATTTTATCATGAGTGGTTTAAGGATGGCTCTGTTTGGGATGCTGTTGGCTCATCAAGATTTGGCCCAGCACCGGGTTTTTTGGTTGGCGGTCCCAATAATAGCTATGCGCGCGATAGCTGTTGCGCGTCAGGGTGTCCGGGGGCTGGTGCAAAACTATGTAGAACGCCTGTTAAAACTCCGCCGTCTGGTCAGCCCGCCTCTAAATCCTACGCGGATTTCAATGAAGGCTGGCCTATCAATAGCTGGGAGGTGTCAGAAAACTCCAATAGCTATCAGATTAGCTATATTCGTTTATTGTCAAAATTTACGCGGTAATTTCATCATATAAAGTTTTTTTTATATACATTTAAAGACGTGTCCGTTATGCAAAATTCATGGACGCTATCGCGACATATCTGAAAACACTTGGTCATCCCGACCGATTGCGTATTTTGGCTTTATTAAGCCAAGGTGAGCTCACTGTGAGTGAGCTTGTCCAGATTTTGGATTTGTCTCAACCGCGGGTAACGCAATATATTAAATCTTTAGAACAGGTTGGCATTGTCGAGAGAATGCGTGAAGGCAGTTGGGTCTTCTCCCGTTTGAAACGCGGGCAGGCGGTCAATTCGCCTATTTTAACGGCAACATTGGCCGCGCTATCCTCTGATGACACCCAATTGGCGTCTGACCGCGAAAGCCTCAATAAAGTCCGGGCTCATCGCTCTCAACAAGCCGAAGCCTTCTTCGCGTCTGTGGCCAATGACCAAGATCAATTAGGGCATGAATATCTTCCGCAAACGGATATTGAGACCGCGCTTTTGGCGCTTGTTACGGGAAAAGATTTCCAACGTATGGTCGATTTGGGAACAGGCACGGGCCGCATGTTAAAACTCTTTGCGCCGCATATAAAAAGCGGTGTGGGTATAGATGATAGTGTCGAAATGCTGCGGGTCGCCCGTCATACACTCTCAGATGACGCCTATATGCATATTTCTGTGCAACAAGCTGACTTGCAAGATGCCCCTTTGAAAGACAGCGCAGCAGACCTTGTGACCATGCATCAAGTACTGCATTTTCTGGAAGAGCCATTGCGCGCCGTTAAAGAAGCTGCGCGGCTCTTAGGGGAGGACGGACACATACTCATTACCGACTTTGCTGCCCATGAGTTTGAGAATTACCGGGATAATTACGCGCATCGCCGTCTCGGCTTTAGCGATACAGATATGCAACAATTTTTATTTGAGAGTAATTTTGAGCTGCGGAAGACGGAGACGATCCTGGCCTCAGACCCGACAACTCCAGACGTCAAAATTTGGTATGCCGTTAAAAACTCTCACGCGCGATTAGCGACAGGATAAGTCATGAATGCTCGCCTTCCTCTTCGTGACCCAAATGCTCCTGTTGGCGCTATTGCACGTGCATCAGCTGAAAGCCCTGATCTTAAAGTGAGCTTCGAGTTTTTCCCGCCGAAAAACCAAAAGATGGAAGACAAGCTTTGGGCTTCTATTGAAAAATTGGCCCCTCTGTCCCCCGATTTTGTCTCCGTAACTTACGGTGCAGGTGGCTCGACGCGAGAGCGCACGCACCGCACAGTTGCACGTATGGTGAAAGAAACAGATTTTGCCCCGGCTGCTCATTTGACCTGTGTTGATGCGACGCGCGAGGAAATTGACCAAGTCGCCCGCGAATATTGGGACGCGGGCGTTCGGCATATTGTTGCGCTCAGAGGCGATCCTTCCAGCGGCATTAGTGAGGCATATACGCCCCATCCCAGCGGATACGCCTATGCGAATGATTTGACGGAAGGGTTGAAGAAAATTGCGGATTTTGAAGTGTCCGTCTCAGCCTATCCTGAGCAACATCCGGAGAGTGCAAATTGGTCGATAGAGATTGATAATCTAAAACGAAAAATCGACGCAGGTGCCACGCGCGCAATAACGCAGTTCTTTTTTTCACCTGATATTTTTTGGCGTTTCCAAGACCGCGTTTTAGATGCTGGTATTGATATTCAGATTGTACCAGGCCTTATGCTTCAACCTAATTTTAAAGGCTTGGCGCGCATGTCTAAAATGTGCGGCGTGTCTGTTCCGGATTGGTATGCTGGATTATTTGAAGGCTTAGATGATGATGCTGTAACGCGAGATATGTTGACAGCGGCATTAGCGGCTGAACTCACGGCGGAACTGCGGGATAGAGGTGTAAAACACTTCCATCTATATACATTAAACCGGGCAGAAATTGCGTCCGCGGTGGGGCGCATATTAGGCCTACATCAAAGACGAAAAGCGGGGGCAATCGCATGATAAAAAATCCAAGAAACTTACTTATTTTCGCAATTCTCGGCGGAGCCGTCGGATTAGGGCTAGGATTTTTTATGGGCCGTTCCAGCGCGCCAAATACCGTGAAAATATCGTTCCCAGATAGCCAGGCTGCCATGAGCGCTGTTCTTGAAGATCAACAAAAGGCTTGGAATTCGGGCGATATTGAAGGCTTTATGCAAGGTTATATAAAAAACGATAAGCTGCGCTTTGCCTCCGGCGGAGAAATCACCCTTGGCTGGCAAGAGACATTAAACCGCTATCAGAAACGATATTCTGACCGTGCGAAAATGGGTGAGCTGAAATTCGACATATATTCCGTAACCCAAATCAATACGTCTACAGGATTAATATTTGGCAAATGGGAACTCACGCGCGAAGCGGATACGCCTAGTGGTCTCTTCACGCTACATATGAGGAAAGGCGATGATGGCTGGAAGATCGTGTCCGATCATACCAGCTCTGCTTCAAATTAGCCTAAGACATTAAACGCCAATATCGATTTTCCCGCGAACGCAGTCATCATAATCAGCGGTGAGAGCGTGGCATATTTCGCCGACGGTATAATGGTTGCCGTCGATTTCCCGAACGGGTGTGACTTCGGCGGCAGTCCCCACGACAAAACATTCGTCGAAATGCGGCATTTCTGCGGGGTGAATGTCGCGCTTATGAACCGTATAACCTCGTTTCTTAGCCAGCCGGATGATCGAGTCATGCGTAATGCCTTCGAGAAGAATATCGTTCGTTGGCGTATGAATTTCGCCATTGCGCACAAAGAAAATATGAGCGCCTGTACATTCGGCGACGCGGCCTTTGTAATCAAACATGAGTGCGTCATCAAACCCTGCGGCTTGCGCTTTGTCTTTGGCCAATGTGCAAATCATATACAGCCCTGCAGCTTTTGACTTACAGGGTGCAGAGCGCGGGTCAGGACGAATCCAATCTGAGATACACAGGCGAATGCCTTTCATTTTATCGTCAAAATAACTTCCCCAATGCCAAGCGGCGACACCAAAGTGAATTTTATTATTCTTAGACGCCACGCCCATCATGTCAGATCCGCGCCATGCGAAGGGCCGCAAATAGGCATCTTGGAGGCCTGATTTTTCAAGCGTGTCTAAACAAGCTTGGTCAATCTGCTCTAGCGTGTAAGGAATTTCATAGCCTAAGAATTTGGCTGAATTTATCAGGCGTTTACTGTGGTCCGTCAGGCGAAAAATCTTTCCGCCATAGGCACGATTTCCTTCAAAGACGCAGGAGCCATAATGAAGAGAGTGCGTCAGCACGTGGATTTTAGTCTCGCGCCAGTCGACAAATTCCCCGTCAATCCAAATCACTCCATCGCGGTCATGATAAGCTTTTTCAATCATGATGTTTCCTTTATGACTCACGCTGTGAAGCGCCAATGACTTGCCAATAGTTACAATACAGGTCATTTATATTTTGTGACGGAAAAGTCATTGCAAAAAATGCTGTTTATAGGGCCGAATATCCATGAGTACGACATATTTGGACCGTTCTAACACACATATTCTAATTATAGATGATGATGATAGGATTCGGGAGCTGCTTTCACGCTATCTCACGAAACACGGTTATAGAACGAGTACGGCAAGCGGGGCGGATAAGGCGCGGCAAAAAATGCAGGGTCTGAAATATGACCTCCTGATTGTTGATATTATGATGCCGGGGGAAGATGGCCTGTCTTTGACACGGTCCTTACG
>CAZNXP010000056.1:0-10010 GCA_964576955.1 uncultured Algimonas sp. | reverse complement strand
GGTAAGGAAACAGGCGAGGCCGAGACTGTCTTTTCAGGTTGGATGTTTGCCTCGCGCCCAGCGGTTTCCGCGCTTGACCACGGTGTTTACGACGTTTGGGTCATCGGCTGTCAAACTCCCAAAATTGAATTACCTGAGTTTGACCAATAGATTGCCGAGCGGCGCGTTTTAGACGTCCACTTCTTCTACGAATTGAGCATGTTCCTGAATATACTCATATCGTAGTTCTGAACGTTTACCCATAAGGGTGCCGACGAGGCTTTCCGTTGTCGCCATTTGATCTTCATCTAATGTAATCCGCGCGAGTGTGCGTGTTGTTGGGTCCATTGTTGTGACTTTTAACTGCGCAGGGTTCATCTCGCCTAAGCCTTTGAAACGTCCGATTTCAACTTTGCTTTTGCCTTTAAATTCTGTCTGCATCAGCTCTTCGCGGTGGGCGTCATCCACGGCGTAAATCGTCTTTGACCCTTGGGTCATTTTGTAAAGTGGCGGCATCGCCATATAAAGACGCCCCGCTTCAATCAGCCCCGGTGTATAGCGGTAGAAAAATGTAATGAGCAGAGCGGCAATATGCGCGCCGTCAACATCCGCATCGGTCATGATAACGACGCGTTCATAACGTAAATCGTCGAGATCAAATTTACGGCCTAGCCCGACCCCCAGCGCAACGGAGAGATCATTGATCTCATTATTACGCTGAATTTTTTCCATTGTCGCGGATTCGACATTGAGGATTTTACCCTTCAAGGGCAGGATGGCTTGGGTTTCTCGGGAGCGGGCTTGTTTGGCAGAGCCGCCCGCGGAATCGCCCTCGACAATAAATATCTCGGTATCTTCGCTGCCCTTGCGTGAGCAATCTGCGAGCTTTCCAGGTAGCCGTAATTTCTTGGTCGCGGATTTGCGTTTCACGTCGCGGGCTTTGCGGCGTTTGACGCGCTCATCTGCACGTTCAATCGCCCATTCTAAGAGCTTTGTCGCATCTTTCGGAGAACTGGCAAGCCAATGGTCAAAGGGGTCGCGTACGGCATTTTCCACGAGACGAGAGGCCTCGGAATTAGACAGGCGGTCTTTGGTTTGACCTTGGAACTCTGGACTTTTGATAAAGACGGATACGAGAGCACCCGCACCAAACATCACGTCGTCAGGCGTGACGTGGCTGACCTTTTTGCCCATGCTCGTGAGGTCGGCATAGGCGCGCAGGCCTTTTGTTATGGCCGCCCGCAGGCCTGCCTCATGGGTTCCGCCGCCGGCGGTGGGGACCGTGTTACAATAGGAACGGACGAAACTATCGGCTTCGCCGTAACCTTCAGGGGACCAGCTAATGGCCCATTCGACGCGGCCATGGCCTGTGTCCTTTTTGGACTTCCCAGAAAAAATCGTTTCCGTAATTGTGGCTTTCGTTCCCAAAGTTTCTGCGAGGTAATCCGCGAGCCCGCCCGGGAAATGGAAGACGGCTTGCGGCGGAATGTCGGGCGAGTTTTTGAGTTTTGCTGGCGCGCATTTCCAACGGATTTCGACTCCGGGTTGGAGATATGCTTTGGCGCGGGCCATATTGAATAATTTAGCCGCGCGGAATTTCAGTGTTTTTCCGAAAATTTCAGCGTCGGGATGGAAGCGAATTTTAGTGCCTCGGCGATTATTTATCGCGCCCTTATTTTTGATTTTGCCTTTCGGCTTACCGCGTTCAAAGCGCATTGTGTGAAGGGTTTTATTCCTCGCCACTTCGACCTCTAATACATCGGAGAGTGCATTGACGACTGAAACGCCAACGCCGTGAAGCCCGCCTGATGTCTCATAGGATTTATTTGAAAACTTTCCGCCTGAATGCAGCTCTGTCAGAATAACTTCGAGAGCTGACTTCTTGGGAAACTTGGGGTGAGGGCCGACGGGAATGCCGCGCCCATTATCCGTCACTGAGAGAAATCCGTCCGCATCTAATTCAACTTCGATGCGAGAGGCGTGACCCGCGACAGCTTCGTCCATTGAATTGTCGATGACTTCCGCAAAGAGGTGATGCAGCGCGCGGTCATCTGTGCCGCCAATATACATGCCGGGACGAAGACGGACGGCCTCCAAGCCTTCCAGAACTTCAATGTCGCTGGCCGTATAATTATCTTGCGCGGCATCTCCGCTTTTGCCGGCGAAGAGATCTTTTCTTTTGGCTGTGGCCATAATCGTTCTGTTTTCGTTCTTTGTCTAATTTTGCGCAATATGAGGTGATTTGCGGTCTGTGCAAGGATATTTCTGCAAGAAAGTTTTAGGTCTTCCACACAATAGATGCAGGTGCGGGAATATTGTCAGGATCCACATCTTTGAAAAATGTGCGGGTCACCTCTTTTACCGTTTTTTCTAGCTTTTCCTGCCGTCGTTTGAGAGTTTTTACACCAATGTTCTGAGCAAAACGCTTGGGTGTTGACTTTATTGGTTTGGTCTTCAAGCCGAGTAAACGTTCCCAAGACTGCAACTCGTTCCAATCCTCAATCGCTGTTTCAAAATCGGCCGAGAGGGCCGCGCCTGTTACAATGAGACAAGAGCGCATGTAATCCGCTTCCATGAGACCGCCGCGTCTTAGCTTGCTTCGCCAAATTTCTTTTTCTGTCTCAATCAGACGTTCAGATTTGAGACGTTCGAACATGGCGTAGGCATCTTTTTTGAACGCAGGGATGTCGCGTTGCTTTGCAAAAATCTCGGATTTTACGCGCATGACTTCCGCGCCGAGCGATGGGTCACCCGCCACAATACGCGCAGGCGCCAGTGCAATATGTTCCCAACTATGGGCGCGTCTCATATGATGGTCGTAAAAGGCAGAGAGTTTGACAGCGGGAGGACCAGAGCGGCCCGAGGGGCGCAGCCGCATATCGAGTTCATAAGCAATGCCTTCCCGTAATTTCACGGTGAGTGTCGTCCGCAGGCGCTGTACGATTTTAGACGATTTTTCCGTATCTACATCATCCGCAAATAAGAAGATAAGGTCGAGGTCGCTTTGCGGTCCCATCGCCTGTGTGCCCATTTTGCCCAGACCTAAAACCGTGATTGGAATATCCCGTAGGCCTAAATCTTCGCAGACGATCTGAATGGAAAGATCGAGTGTTCGTTCCGCAATGGCGGTGAGTTGAGCCTGCATGGCTTGCGCCGTAAATGTGCCTTCTAAGAATTTTGTATAGGCGCTGAAAAGCTGCTCATTCACAAATCGCCTGAGGGCTTCTAAGCGATTTTCATAATCATTGGATGTCAGGACAAATTGCGACTGGGCCTTTAAGTCACTCGTGCCCGAGGCCATGAAAATATCAATGATATGCGGTGACTGCCGCAGTATTTCACTCATATGCGGACTATGCAGTAGGGGGGTGATGAGTTTGTCCAGCAGCAGTGGGAATCGATTAAGCAGCGCGAAATATTGCTCTGATCTTCCAATTTGCTTCAGGAACTGATCGACGCGTTGGAACGCATCAGAGTTTTTATGCCTCATCACACGCGCCGTAAGTTGTTGTCCCAAATCCCGATATTTGGTTTGCTTATTTGGCGATAGGCCGTGGTCTTGAAATCCATTGCTCCAGCTACGGGCGATATCAGCGTCCAATCCTTTCAAGTTAGAGAATTGGATTGTCTCTTCGGGCGGGGCTGCATCATCGAAGAGGTTCGAAAACTCACGGTGTACCCGTTGGCGGCGGCTAAAAATTTCTGCGTTAAAGTCTTCGGGATGTCCTAGAAGTTCTAGGCACGCGTCTAAGTCACTATCATGTGGTACAATATGCGTGTGTTCATTGCGAAGCATTTGGATCGAATTTTCGAGATTGCGCAAAAACGCATAATCTTCTCTCAGCATATTGGCGTGGGTCTCCTTGAGAAAGCCTGCCTCCGCCAAATTCGATAACGCCGCTCTTGTGTTGGTCACACGTAGTCGGGGGTGTTTTCCGCCGTGAATGAGTTGCTGCGCATTTGCGATGAATTCGATTTCTCGAATGCCGCCGCGGCCAAGCTTTACATTAAACCCACTGGCATTGGGCGTTATGGGGTCGGGCGCCGCCCGCTCATATTGCAAGCCGGGGTGTTCATTATTTATGCGCGCCTTTAAAGCGGCCAGTTCGTCGAGTGTGGTAAAGTCCAAATTGCGGCGCCAAATAAATGGCTCCATACGGGAGAGGAACCTCTCGCCCGCAGCGATATCGCCGCCTACGACGCGGGCCTTCATGAGCGCTAAGCGGTGCCAAGGAAGGGAGCGAAAAAAGTAAAATGATTCAGCTTTTGCAGTACTCAGGGCTAGGCCTGTCCCAGAACTTTCTGGACGGAGACGCCAATCTACGCGCCAGACAAAATCCGGTGCGCTGCGCGGCTGTAATATCTGTGTTACGCCTTTGCAGACATCAGAGGCTATATAGGCTTGGCCCTTTGTCTCTGGAACGGGTAAAGTTTCTGGATCAAATAGGGCAATCAGATCAACGTCAGAGGAGAAGTTTAAATCTTGCCCTCCCAATTTACCAAGACCCAATAAAAACAAACCCGGTACTGGCCCACACGAAAGTTTAAGGCGGTGGCGCATGGCTGCTTGTTCCCAAGCTAGCTGAGTTGCTCGGTGTAGAGTGGCATCTGCGAAGCGGCTCCAAACTTGTCCAATGTCATCGAAAGTCGTGAATTTTGTTTTGGACAAGCTAAGCGCAAATTTTGCCTTAATCGACAATAAAGTCTCAGCGTCCGCTGTCCGGACACTGGCGTAAAGGTCGTCTAAAGCATGGCTGTCACCATGCTCTTCATAAATGCTGCTTAAATACGGGCTTAACCCAATTTGCCGACGATTGAGGGCAGGGCGTGTCACGCGTCTCTAGAAGAGAAGACGAATGACAATTCTGCCTGTGTGGCGGATGAACCCGTCACGAATATCACTATCGAAGTCAAAGCCAATGGATGAATATTCAGAGCCAGCCGCGACGGTAAAACCTAAGAGAAGGCCTTGGTCAGGGAAGGCAAAGGCCCGTAGGCGGGCAAGTTCCGAATCAAAGACATTACCTTCTGAATCTGAGAGTCCTTGGAAACGGAAGGCTGTTTCAACGGGGTCTGAGATAAACTCATTCCGGTAACCCACGCGCAATGAAGGTCGAATCCATGTGCGTCTGCCTTGGAATCGAGCTCCGAAATCAAGCAATGCTGTAGCAGAGGCCGTATCGGAGTTACGTCCATCGACGCGCAAACGAATGCCATCCGTTCCAGTTTCCGTCCGCCCGTCTTCATTTAGGTAGAGGTAGTCCAAAGACAGGCTAGGTCTGACCCAGTATTTGTCATTTATCTGCATCTCGTAGCCAGCGCGGACGGACCCATTCGCATGGGTGCCTTGCCACTCTCCTTGAGCGCCGCCGATAAAGTCTCCTATAGAAACCAAACGATTTTGTTCGAAATCACTAATACCGCCGCCAGCATATAGGTCGAGATTAAACCCATTTTTTGCCAAACCTGCATATGCACCTGCTTGGTAAGTTACCACATCTAACGGTTCATCAATGCCGACTACATCTTCAACTTCAGTGCTAGCAAATCCGAGACTGACACCCACTGCATGGAATGGCCCAAATTCAGTGTCTATGCCGCCTGTAAATCCAAACCCGTCGCCGCGATATTGTTCAGATAATCCAGCTCGCTCACGGTCTGCAAAATAGAAAAATTCTTCTAACCAAGCACCGCCTGGCCGTTCTGGTGAACGGCGCGTTGTGTCTAAATGCGAAGCAACGGCTCCAACGGCGCCGTCAACATTTGCTAAGATGAATTGTTTCGCAGCACCTGAAAACTCAGGTAGAACTTGATTGAAGGCGTCATAAAATTCGGTCGCTTCTGAAATATTGGAGAAGGCGTTGCCTAGTTGCGCGTTCGAATTCAGAGCTTGCAAGACAGCCCCTTCTTGCTGCACCCCATCTACAACGGCACCAAAAGCTGCCGCTTGAACGGCGTCCAATCCAAGGCCACCATCTTCAACAGAGGTTGTAGGGTCCCTCAAATCAACAGTTACGACAAGCGTGTTTGCGTCTTCCAGAGCTAGGTTTGTATCAAAAAGGAATGAGGAGCTAATCCCGCCCAATGAAGCCAGATCACCAATGGATAAATTACCAGCACTAACTAATTCAAACCGTTCTGCAGTCGACCCAATAATTGATTCGAAAATTGGATCGATGGTTGCACCCGTTTCAAATGTGATGTTGCCATCTGAAATGAGTGTGGACGCCTGGCCAGATGCGCCGTTAATAACGGGGCGATATGTCGATGTACCATCAACTCGAGCTTCACTAATTTGAATGTTTTCAGCTGATGCTAACGTAAGCGTTGATCCTTCTATGACCGATAAATCTAAGCTGTCAGTATTTCGAATGTCACCAGTGAAAATTGTACCGCCAGATAGTGCGAGCGTGTCATTGCCGCCGCCAAAATCAATTGCGCCTGTGATTTGGCCAGCACTGGAGCTAAAGCTGTCGTCTCCTGACCCTAATAAAACGTCCCCTATGATAAGGGGAATATTGGTTGCGTCCGGGTTTTGGCTTTGATTAATTTCTATGGAATTTGTTGCTGCGCTAAAATCGATTGCGATTAAATCAAAGTTAATGTCTTCAGCATCTAGAGGGTCTGATGTCGACCCAACTGTAGATATTACACCTGTGTTGCTTAATCGAGTAACAGTTCCTGAAGCATCTCGGATCGCAACTGCGGTGCCCTCACGTCCAATCAAGACTGCTGAAATGGCTCCTGTATTGATTAGTTCGCCAACGGTCTCGCCTTCTTCGCCAACGGTCGCGCCTTCGCCAATGTCAATAGCGACTGCAAGAAGGTCTCTAGGTGGAATAATATTTTCTTGGTCAAAAAAGACCTCATCCACAGCTTCAGAAGCTGTCGCTAATATTACGCCGTTATTATTAATTTCTTGTGCAATTGATTGACCCCCTAAGACAAGGACGCGTGCTACACCGTTACCATCAGTCAAGTCAGTTGGGTTGGGGGCTCGAAAAGTTGTCGCCGATAAAATGCCTTCGTTATTGATCCCGCCTTCTACTGTTACATTGGAGAATGAAAGGGTCGTTGCATCAAAGTCATCAAAGACTCCATTGGCCGTGACCGAACCTTGGTTGATGAAGCCATATTGGAGGTCTCCATCAAAATCTGGGTCATCTGGATCCGTGATTGGTGCCACGAGCCCAATTGTAATTTGAGACCCATCGCCGCCGATTAAGACAGCAGGGGCGGAGCCAAGTTGACTAATTGAACTTGTGCCAACGAGGTCCATTATTGGGTTTCCGTCCTCATCAAGAACTACTTCGCCAGCATCATCTAATTGTGGTGCAAATGCTTGGTTGAGAAAAATACCGCCGGTCACATTGCCAGAGATTTCAAGTGCTGAGCCCGCTTCCCGTAAATCCTCGGCTGTTAGATCTTCACGTCCCGTTGTGTCGTCGCTATTGCCCGCAAACCCTTCGCGAGTTGTGAATCTGAACGCATTGGCGGCAATGCGGCCACTTGATGAAAACCCGCCGTCAATGTCGCCGGAAACGACATAGGCCTGAGACCCTTCGCCTGTGACTTCAACAATTCCCGTGTTTGAAACGTCGCCGACAATATTATGGGCTAAGTTGACACCGATTGACCGATCACCCGTAACATTAATTTGGCCACCAGTCGTCAGATTGCCTGTCAGCCCCTCTGTCGTCATAGGCGTATTGGCGAGATTGATTCCGAAGCTGTCATTACCTTCGATGTCTATGAGGGAGCCCGCGGCAAGTTCGACATTTCCTTGAAACGGTGAGGCCCCAGAAATCAAAATGCCAGTACGGCCTTCGCCGACGGCGACACCGCCATCTGGGAACGGATCGTCATCTGTATTTTCCGGAGTAAAATCTTCAACAATCGAGATAGAGCCTGTCTGCGTATATGACCCTTCCACGCCGCCTAATTCTACACCTGTCGCGCCGTCAATATCATCCGCTCTTACCTCACCGTCTAAAACAAGGTCATTATCTGAATCGAGAATGATACCTGAGCGGTCAGAATCCACTGTGACCGTGACGCCCGTTTCAACAGTCACATCTGCTGGAGTGCCGTCATCCCCAGCCGTAGATGTAAGGATTTGGTCTGATGTGTCTTCCGTGATGGTGACTTGGGCTTGCGCAGCGAGTGACAAGGCTCCCAATAATGCGAGTGTCGCAGTACTGCGGAGAGCAAGGGTCTTAAAATGACGCATGTGTATAGAGTCCCTACGGCTATCGAATGGTGCAATTCAGATGAATTGTACCGATTTGTACTAAGGTTTACCTAAAACAACGCAGGGGGCCAATGAAAACATGGTTATATTACAGTCAGTTTTAGCGTTTATGGCGATAATTTTAGCGGAATAGCTCTGATTGATTTCGCCGTAAGGGTCTGGCAAGGCGCATCTATGCCAAATAAGCCGCAAAATACCTCCTCAAAGCCTCTCTCATGGCAGACATTATGCCTTTTGGGCGGAGCGTTGCCCGCAGTCTTAGTGGCGGTTGATCAATGGTCAAAATGGGCGACAACGCGGTTTTTTGACCTTCCCATGAATATTTGTGCGACGGCAGACCCAAGGTTGACGCATGAGGTGACGCCTATTTTCGATCTGTCCTTACTTTGTAACCGTGGAATTAGCTGGGGGATGATGCAAGGTGATTCGTCCATTAAGCGGTGGGGTTTGACGTTTTTTGCATTCCTGATGACGGTTGTTTTAATCTTTGTTTTAAGGAAAACGGCCGACCGTCTTGGGCAAATTTCTCTGTCTTTTGTCATTGCGGGTGCTGTTGGGAATGCAATTGACCGCCTGTTTTTTGGGGCTGTAACCGATATGATCGATTTTTCCGACATAGGTTTCAACTACGTATTCAATGTGGCGGATAGCTATATCACTGTTGGAGTCATCGGCTTGTTTCTCTCATCCTTCCTGACAGAGAGACGAGAGAAGGCCGCAGCAAAACTATCTGTAGAATAACAGATTGGTCACTTGGCGTAGCGCGCGGCGCACGCTAAGTTAGGCTTAGTTCAATTAAAGGGGCTCGCTATGTTGCGTACCACATGTTTATTTTCCGCTCTGGCTGCTGCTGCATTGCTTGCCACGGGCTGTGCATCTGCGACTCGGGCTTTAGGGCTAGAGAAATCTGCACCAAATGAGTTCAATATCTTAACCAAAGCCCCGCTTATCGTCCCGCCGGAGTATAATCTACGACCGCCACAAGTGGGCTCGTCTTCGGCCGAAAATAACTACACACAACGCGCCGCGAGAGAAGCTCTCTTGGGCGATATTGACGATGCCGCCCCAAGTCAGGGTGAAATCGCGCTCATGGCAAAAGCTGGCGTAAACCGTGCAAATCCTGAGATTCGCCTTGAAATTGACGGGGTTAACTCTGTGGAACGTAAGAGTACAAGTTTTACAGATCGTCTTTTATTTTGGCGGAATGGCCAAATTTTGGACGCCGAAGGCAATCCAGTACCGCTTGATGCTGATAGTGAAGCGCGCCGTCTTGAATCTGTTAATTCTGCGACGGGCGGCGGTCAGGTCACGATTTCAAAACGTCCGGGCGGACCTAAACTTCCCGGCCTCTAGGCTAACTACCTAGAAGTTACATAAAATCTAATCTCCTCCACTAGCCCGCCTCACGGTGGGCTTTTACGTTTCTTGGGTATGAGCAACAACCCGCATATGATTCGCCGTCTTCCGGCGCAAACGGTCAACCGCATCGCCGCGGGTGAGGTCATCGAGAGGCCAGCCAGCGTTATCAAGGAACTTGTCGAGAATGCGCTGGATGCAGGCGCGAGCCAAATCGACATACGCTATGAAGACGGCGGGCGAACCGTCATTACGGTGACGGATGACGGGAAGGGGATGGATAGGGAGAACCTGTCACTCGCCGTTGAACGCCACGCGACATCCAAACTTGCAGATGATTCAGATCTTTTAAATATTGGCACCATGGGGTTTCGGGGCGAAGCGCTCCCGTCTATTGGCTCCGTCGCGCGGCTATCCCTGACCT
>CAZNXP010000055.1:0-10047 GCA_964576955.1 uncultured Algimonas sp. | reverse complement strand
CAGCAATTTGGTCTGCGGCGACCAAGTATCGGATTTGGTTTGAAATCGAAGCCCATGGCTGTGACGCCCTTGCTGATCTTGGCGTCATTCCAAAATCTGCTGCCGAAAATATTTGGGAGCGCGGTGGGTCAGCTGAATTTGACGTCGCGAAAATCGATGAGATCGAGCGCGAGGTCAAACATGACGTCATTGCCTTCCTGACCCATCTTGCGAGCTTTATCGGTGATGATGCGCGTTTTGTGCATCAAGGCTTTACCAGCTCAGATATTTTAGACACAACCTTATCCGTGCAAATGGCCCGCGCCACAGATATCCTATTGGTTGGCATGGACCGTGTTCTCACAGCCTTAGAAAAACGCGCTAAAGAACATAAGCACACCATCACCATTGGCCGCAGCCACGGCATCCATGCGGAGCCGACCACATTCGGCGTTAAACTCGCCCGCTTCCACGCGGAAATGGCACGAGGCCGCAAGCGTCTCGTCCAAGCCCGTGAAGAAATCGCCGTTTGCGCAATTTCTGGCGCGATTGGGACCTTCGCCAATATCGATCCTGCCGTAGAAGCCCATGTAGCAGAGAAAATGGGCCTCGCGATTGAACCTGTCTCAAGCCAGATTATCCCGCGCGACCGCCACGCCGCCTTTTTTGCCGCGCTTGGCGTTATTGCCTCGTCTATTGAGAACATCGCCGTCGAAATCCGTCATTTGCAGCGAACTGAAGTCTTAGAGGCCGAAGAATTTTTCTCCAAAGGGCAAAAAGGCAGCTCCGCCATGCCGCATAAACGCAATCCAGTCCTCACGGAAAACCTGACGGGCCTCGCGCGCCTTGTCCGTATGGCCGTTGTCCCCGCCATGGAAAATGTCGCCCTGTGGCATGAACGCGATATATCGCACAGCTCTGTTGAGCGCGGCATTGGTCCTGACACCACCATCCATTTGGATTTCGCACTACACCGCCTCGCTGGTGTCATTGAGAATCTCGTCGTCTATCCAGAGAAAATGAAAGCCAATATGGACCGTCTCGGCGGATTGCATAATTCGCAGCGTTTCCTGCTCGCGCTGACACAGGCCGGGGAACAACGCGAAAGCGCCTACCGGCTCGTGCAGCGCAATGCGATGAAGGTCTGGGAAATGTTCCGGACGGAAGGCAATGCTGGCGACGGCGCCTTTCTCGAGCTTCTGCTAAAAGATAAAGATGTGACGGCCCTTCTCTCTGAGACGCAAATCCACGACATGTTTGATGACGGATATCACATGAAATTTGTTGATGTGATATTTGATCGGGTTTTCGGATAAATCACCCAAATGCAATTTATGGTTAATTTTCAATAAGAAGCCTTACAGGCACGTTAGGGTTTCGCCACCTCTGTCTTAATTTTATCTAAATTTCCTGCGGCGATGCAGGCCAATCCGTCTTAACTGCATCAAAACACATTTTTTCTAAAAAAATATTATCTATACTTTTCAATATCTTAATTCAAAAATTAACGACTTTGGAAACCATCCTAAACAATGCCCTAACGCGTGATTCGGGAGATGTTTACCAATGGGCGTTACACCTTGCTCCAACGATAATAACAACGTGACCCTCTAGACACTAATTGAGACCAAGGATTTGAAAACCATGAAACGTCTAACTTCTTTATTCGCCGCGACCCTCGTCACTGCAGCTTTCGCAGCCCCCGCGTTCGCCGCATCACCGGACGTATACGTCGTCAACTTCCGTAACGCACAAGACAATAACTCTGTTCGTTTGGATACGCAGCTTTCCTCTGCCCTCGCCATTTCTGGTGTAAATGCTGAAGAGGTTGTCATCGACACATCAACAGCTGCTAAGTGGGAAAAAGGTGCACATGAAGCCTTTGACCGCGACATCGTTCCTGTTTTCAACCAGTGGGTTGGCCTTCCAGGGTTTGCTGCTGTTGTTGATGCTAAAACAAAACGCGTCATCGGATGCGTAAACAGCACTTTCTCCGCCAATGAAATGGCTGAAAAAATTCGTCAAATGGCGTCTAAATCTTCTGGTTCAGCTTACTTAAGCCGCGCGTCTGTCTCAACAAAGACAACACGTTGCCCTGCTGCGCATAATGTGGATCCGCTCGGAAACTAATAGCGCAATGATATTTCCGACTACGGAAAAGCCCGAAACTTAGGTTTCGGGCTTTTTTTGTTTGTTTTCACCACTTTGTGAATAATTGTTTCACCTTGGGTTCACCGAAACTTGTTAAAGACGTCCCTATGAAAAAATTTGTCAAAGCCTCTTTAGCTGGCCTCTGCCTAACTTTAGGTCTGGGTAGTCTCACGCAAGCCTATTCTGTCTCAACACCAGACGTCTATGTCGTGATGTTCCGCGCAGATTATTGTGCACCTTGTAAAGTGGTCGAACCCGCCCTCTATCAAGCTTTAAACACATTAGCCGACCCCCGAATTGAATATGTCCATATCGATATTGGTGCAGGCAATGGCGAAAAAAACGCCCATACGGTTTTTGATCGCGGGATTGTTCAACAGTATAATAACTGGCTCGGCGTCACTGGATTTGCCGCCATCATTGATGGCGACACCAAGCAAACATTGGGCTGCGTCAACTTGACATATGATACAGACTCAATGGCCGCGCATATCCGCAATTTGCAAAGCATAGCTCAGCAAAACCAGCCAAGCTTTGACATAACCTGCCCTGCGGCTAATCTGCCGCTCTAAAGCGCGCTAACTGCCATAGACCGCTTCACGCGCGGCCTTTAACTCAATAGCCATACGGTCACGGATAGCTTCATCTGTGATTTCACAATTTGCGGCGGTCAAATCGCCTCTCAACTTACGAAAAACATCGTCGTCGCCCGCCTCCTCCATGTCAGCTATGATGACTTCCAAAGCATATTTTTCTGCTTCTGCCTCAGACTTCCCCATCAGATCAGCCGCCCAATGGCCCAAGGCCTTATTTCGCTTAGCTTCAGCTTTAAATTCTTGCGCCGCATCAAGAACAAATTTTGTTTCTTGCGCGTTACCCCGTTCGTCAATTGAGCTCATTTTGTAAAATCCTGATAAAGTGGCCTCGTTTCTCCACATGTAAGTCCGCTCTAGTGCCGCTTCAAGCTGCAAATTCCTTAAAATCTGAGCATGGCTGCATTGTGACTAGGCCTACAAGAGGGTATGGGGGCTCAAACGGGCCACAAGGCTGACTCGTAAACCCTTAGTCGGAGCCGACGAATGAGCCGCCGCAAACAAATTTACGAAGGCAAAGCCAAGATTCTCTATGAAGGGCCTGAACCAGGTACGCTCGTCCAGTATTTCAAAGATGATGCGACGGCCTTCAACGCTCAGAAAAAAGCGATTCTCGATGGCAAGGGCGTGCTCAATAACCGTATCAGTGAATTTGTGATGCTCCGCTTGGCGGAAATCGGTATTCCAACCCATTTCATCAAACGCCTGAACATGCGCGAGCAGCTTATAAAAAAGGTCGAAATCATTCCATTGGAAGTCATCTGCCGTAATGTGGCCGCCGGAACCATGGCGAAACGACTTGGAATGGAAGAAGGCACAAAACTTCCCCGCGCTGTCGTAGAATTTTGCCTAAAACGCGATGATCTAGGCGACCCGCTCATTGCCGAAGAGCATATCCATGCTTTTGGATGGGCCACCCATTCTGAAGTGGATGAAATTATCGCCATGACCTTACGGATAAATGACTATCTGCAAGGCATGTTCGCAGGCATCGGAATCAAGCTTATCGATTTTAAAATCGAATTTGGACGTTTGGACGTTCACCTCGACAATGGCACGACCGCACATCAAGTTGTCCTCGCCGATGAAATCAGCCCCGACAGCTGCCGCCTTTGGGACCGCGAAACAGACCGCAAGATGGACAAGGATCGTTTCCGGCGTGACCTAGGTGAAGTCACAGAAGCCTATACAGAAGTCGCCACGCGCCTCGGCATCCTTAAGGAAGCCAATAATAAGACCACGCCGAACCTCTCGGTCGTGTCAAACGACGATTAAAGGAAAAGCAGATGAAAGCCCTCGTCTATGTCGGTCTCAAACCCGGTGTTCTGGATCCACAAGGCCGGACAATCGCACGCTCTTTGAACAATCTCGGTTTCGAGGAAGTTGAAAGCGCTTTTCAAGGTAAAGTCATCGAGCTGAACCTAAAAGGCACGGATGCGGCCACAGCCGAAGCCCGCGTAAAAGATATGTGCGAGAAGCTACTGGCCAATACGGTTATCGAAAATTACCGCATTGAGATAAAAGTCGAAGAAGAAGCGGCAGAGTAACCATGCAAACCGCCGTCATTCGCTTTCCTGCCTCTAATTGCGACCGCGATGCTGCGGTAGCCTTAGAAAAAATTACGGGCCGCAAACCGCTCATGGTTTGGCATCGTGAAACCGAATTACCCTCTGGTGTAGGATTTGTCGTTATGCCGGGTGGATTTTCCTATGGCGACTATCTGCGCTGCGGCGCCATCGCCTCCCGTTCGCCTATCGTGCAAGATATTAAAAGTAAGTCGGAACGCGGCCTCGCGGTTGCGGGTTTTTGCAACGGGTTCCAAATCCTAACTGAAGCGGGCATGTTGCCGGGTGTGCTCATGCGCAATGAAAAATTAAAATTCGTCTGCCGGCCTGAACGCTTAAGAGTTGAAACGAACAAATCTCGATTTACATCAAAATATGAAAATAATTCTGAAGTGACCTTCCCTGTTGCCCATCATGATGGAAATTATTTCGCGGATAAAGACACGCTCAACCGCATTGAAAAAAGCGGCCAAATATTGTTCCGCTATGCCAATAATCCGAACGGCTCGCTGAATGATATTGCGGGCATCGTAAATGAAGCTGGCAATGTTTTCGGCATGATGCCTCACCCGGAGCGCGCTATTGATGCAATGCATGGCGGTACAGATGGGCTAAACCTTTTCAAATCCATCTTGGAGACGATTTAAGATGGCCCGCAAAAGCTCTGAAATTACACCAGAAATTGTCGCTGAACACGGCTTGTCCGAAAGCGAATATGAGATTATCCTGGACCGCCTAGGCCGTGAGCCCAATTTGAACGAGCTCGGGATATTCTCAGTCATGTGGTCAGAGCATTGCTCTTATAAATCCTCACGGCGACACCTCGCAAAATTTCTGACTAAAGGGGACCGCGTCATCCAAGGCCCGGGGGAAAATGCGGGCGTCATCGATATTGATGATGGCGACGCCATAATCTTCAAAATGGAAAGCCACAATCACCCGTCCTATATTGAACCTTACCAAGGGGCGGCAACGGGCGTCGGCGGTATTATGCGCGACGTATTTACGATGGGTGCGCGTCCTATTGCTCTCATGAATGCCTTGAGGTTTGGCGAACCAACCCATTGGAAAACAAATCAACTTGTGTCCGGCGTTGTGGCGGGCATTGGCGGTTATGGGAATTGCGTCGGTGTACCGACCGTTGGCGGCGAAACCAATTTCCACAAAGGCTATAATGGCAATATCCTTGTCAATGCGATGTGTGTTGGTCTCGCCCGCGCAGATAATGTGTTTTACTCAGCCGCAAAAGGCGTCGGAAATCCTATTTTTTATGTGGGCTCCAAAACAGGCCGAGACGGCATTCACGGTGCAACAATGGCATCAGCCGAATTTGACGATGATAGTGAAGAGAAGCGTCCAACTGTCCAAGTTGGCGACCCTTTCACAGAAAAACTTCTCATTGAAGCCTGTCTTGAGCTTATGGAAACAGACGCAATCATCGCCATTCAGGATATGGGCGCAGCTGGCCTAACCTCGTCTTCCATCGAGATGGCAGACAAAGGCGGCGTCGGCATTGAGCTAAATCTGGACCACGTTCCGCAACGCGAACCAAATATGACCCCCTATGAGATGATGCTGTCTGAATCCCAAGAACGCATGCTAATGGTCATCCAACCGGGCAAGGAACAGCTCGCTTTTGACATTTTCGAAAAATGGGAACTGGACGTCGCTCAAATTGGCAAAACAACAGATACAGGCCGCCTCGTCCTAAAGCATGATCGCAAAAAAGTCTGTGATATTCCAATCGCGCCGCTCGCAGATGATGCGCCAAATTATGATCGGCC
This sequence comes from uncultured Algimonas sp., assembly GCA_964576955.1. Taxonomy (GTDB): domain Bacteria; phylum Pseudomonadota; class Alphaproteobacteria; order Caulobacterales; family Maricaulaceae; genus Litorimonas. Next base: position 3,975 of record CAZNXP010000055.1, on the reverse strand, counting down.
CTATGTGAAGCCCGAACCGCGACCTGTTTTAGACGCCAAAGACATTCATGAAACTCAGGATTATAATGACGCCTTATTGCGCATCATGACATCGCCTAACATCGCGTCCAAACGTTGGATTTGGGAGCAATATGATCGCCACGTCATGACAGATACGGTCGATAGTAGTCAGAGCGGCGGGGATGCGGCGATTGTCCGTATTCACGGCTCCAACAAGGCTGTCGCCATCACAACAGATTGCACCCCTCGCTATGTTGAAGCGGACCCTTATGAAGGCGGTAAGCAATGCGTGGCAGAAACTTGGCGGAACCTCACCTGTGTTGGCGCCGACCCGATCGCGATTACTGATTGCTTGAATTTTGGCAATCCAGAGCGACCTCAGATTATGGGTCAATTCGTGTATGCCATCGACGGCATGAACGAAGCCTGCCGCGCTCTTGATTATCCCGTCGTTTCAGGAAATGTCTCGCTCTATAATGAAACAAATGGCCAAGCTATCCCGCCTACACCAGCTGTCGGTGGTGTCGGGCTTATCCCAGACTTACATAAATTTTCGACCTTAAAGGGCGCCAAAGAAGGCGACACGCTCATCCTTATCGGTGAAACAACCGGTTGGTTAGGCTCATCGATTTATTTATCCGAAATCCTATCTCGCGAAGATGGGGCTCCGCCGCCTGTTGATCTATCGGCAGAAAAGCTCAATGGCGACTATGTTCGTAAACTCATCCGCAATCGCCGCGTAAATGCCGTCCATGATCTCTCAGATGGCGGGTTAGCCGTCGCGGCCTGTGAGATGGCCTTTTCCAGCGGCCAAGGCATAGCGCTTTCTGGTCCCGAAAATGGGCAGCGCCACGGCTGGTATTTTGGAGAAGACCAAGCTCGATATTTGCTTGCTGTTGAGAAAAATTCAGTCAACCCAGTTGTTGCGACTGCAAAAGCCAAAGGCATTCCGGCCCAAGTGGTCGGCAAAGTCGGCGGTGACCGCATAAAAGCCGCGGGAGCCTTTGATGTGTCTCTCGAAAAGCTACGCGCCGCAAATGAAGCGTGGCTACCAAACTTAATGTCAGGAGACGCGCAAAATGGCGATGGCTGAGGACGAAATCATTAGCTTGATTAAAGCCGCCCTGCCCGACGCAGAAATCGAGATGATTGATTTGGCCGGCGATAACAATCACTGGAAAGCGATAATTACGAGCTCTGCCTTTGCCGGGAAATCACGCGTGGCCCAACACCAAATCGTCTATGCGGCCCTTAAAGGCAGTATGGATGGGGCAAATGGCCAATTACACGCCCTTGCCCTTGAGACACGAACACCCGTCACTTAGACACATATAGGGTTGAAACTTGGCGTTTCGTCCCTACCTCAAGTCTGAAACTTTACAGGAATTCCGACATGTCTGCACAAGAACAAATCGCAAAAACCGTCAGTGAAAACGATGTTGTCCTATATATGAAGGGCACGCCAGTCTTCCCGCAATGTGGATTTTCGTCGACAGTCGTTCAAGTCTTTGATTACCTTGGTGTAGAGTATGCCAGCGTCAATGTCCTCGAAGATATGGATGTCCGCCAAGGCATTAAGGAGTTCAATAATTGGCCTACAATTCCCCAAGTCTTCGTCAAAGGCGAATTTATTGGCGGATGTGACATTGTTCGTGAGATGTTTGAAAATGGCGAATTGAGGACAATGCTATCCGAAAAAGGTGTGGAGATGGCCGCTCAGTAGTGAGCCCCCATAGCTATTTTCAGCAGCTATAATGAAACACAAAAAAGCCTGCCGCGACAACCGAGCAGGCTTAAAAATTGACTTTGTAGAAACTCCCTAGCGGGAGTAGAATTCCACGGTAAGATTTGGTTCCATAACCACAGGATAAGGCACTTCGTCAAATGACGGCGTGCGCGTAAAGGTGGCTTGCATCGCCTTTGGATCAAGCGAGATATAATCTGGAACTTCACGCTCTGAGCTTTCAAGCGCTTCGAGGACCAAGGCCATTGTACGGGACTTTTCACGAACTTCGATAACGTCGCCTTCTTTACAACGGTATGACGGGATGTTGACCTTCTTACCATTTACAAGGACGTGGCCGTGATTAACGAACTGACGTGCAGCAAACACAGTTGGAACAAATTTAGCGCGGTAAACAACTGCGTCTAAACGGCGCTCAAGCAGACCAATTAGATTTTCAGAGGCATCGCCCTTCATCCGTGTCGCTTGGTCATAGGTCCGGCGGAACTGTTTTTCCGTGATATTGCCGTAATAGCCTTTAAGCTTTTGCTTCGCGCGGAGCTGCGTACCGAAATCGGAGAGCTTACCGCGGCGGTTTTGACCATGTTGTCCCGGAGGATAAGAGCGCTTATTGACTGGTGACTTTGGACGGCCCCAGATATTTTCGCCCATACGGCGATCGATCTTATATTTAGCTGAATGACGCTTAGACATGTGCGTCCTTTCTATTTTGACGTGGGCCGGCTCACTTCACCTCGAAGCAGCGATTACAACGGCGGCACCACACCTTCCCGTAGTTCAGCGGGCTACCTAGCGAATTAGAGGTCAGTGTCAAGCCTTTGCGGCATAGCCATGCAGCGAAACACCATTGGCTTTTTATCCATTTGGTGACACAGGCTGTCTAATGAACCCGCCCCCCAATATCACGTCGCAAGACGATAAGAGGCTCGGCGTCCTATCCGGCGCCGCTGCTTATGTCATGTGGGGGCTTTTTCCTATATATTTCGTTGCTGTTAAACAGGTTCCAACGCTCGAGATTGTCAGCCATCGAGTCCTGTGGTCCATCCCCTTTGGATTGATTATTTTACTGTTTCGCAAGCAGATTAGGCAGACACTCTCGATTTTCCGAAACAGGAAAACAATTTTACTTCTCGTGCTCGCTGCCTTCGCCATGGGAACAAATTGGGGCGTCTATATTTGGGCTATACAGCAAGATCAGATTTTCCAAGGCAGTCTTGGATATTACATCAACCCCCTAACCTATGTTCTTGTAGGTGTTGTGTTTTTTAAAGAAGCCATCTCACGCTTACAGATTTTTGCGATTGCACTCGCCTGTATCGGTGTCGCGATTCTAACGTTCCAAGGCGGTGTATTTCCATGGATATCATTGGTCCTCGTCCTGACCTTTACGCTCTATGGGGTCTTGCGGAAACAAATCGATGTCGGCGCAGTGCCGGGCTTATTTATCGAAACGCTCGCACTCTTATTACCTGCCCTGCTCTTACTCACCTATTTGTCCAGTCAGGACATATTGGCATGGAGGAACTCTGGCTGGGAATTAAACGCGCTTTTGGTCCTTGCTGGCCCCTTGACCGTATTGCCGCTTTCGGCCTTCGCTTTTGCTGCGCGGCGTATATCGCTCTCAGCTCTGGGATTATTGCAATATATCGGCCCGACATTGCAATTTGCCCTCGCCATTTATTATGGCGAAGTTTTTACGCAAGCCCATGCTTGGTGTTTTGGATTTATATGGATAGGGGTCAGCGTTTTTACATATGGTGCTATTCGGAAATCCCGCCAGCAGAACCAGGCTGTTTCCCCGACAGGAAATCCCCAAATAACGCCCCACCCGGACTCCCGATAAACACGCCGAGCAGATAAATCGCAAACATAATCAAGAGCTGAACGAAAAAAAGATAAGCCCCATCAATCAGCATGTTTTGGTCAGGCGCTTGTGGGGTTTCTTTAAGATTTTGACGCCTTGCTGAAGCAAAGAAAGCCGTAGACACCAATGCCAACAATAAGACAAACCAGACCCGCACGCCCAAATAACCCGCAATTCCGCTGAGTAAGAGTAAGAGATAGCCAATATATTTCATGAGCTGTCTCCTGACCGAGTACAGCCTTTGAGTAAAGGCGGCAGATGTCAAAATTTGCGGCTTCCGGGCAGTCAGTGATTTGCGTGAGCAAAAGCTCAAGTAAAGAGAGCTATTATCTACGACGCGCTTTCTTACGGCCTTGCATCTTTACCC
>CAZNXP010000054.1:0-10101 GCA_964576955.1 uncultured Algimonas sp. | reverse complement strand
ATCTAGTTTTTTACCGCGCGAAAATCCTTCAACCTTATCCGTCTCAACGACCAAAAGTGATGTACCTTTTGCGCCGAGCGTAGGATCAGTTTTAACCACGACAACGATGAAATTGGATGTGTGGCCATTGGAAATCCAAATTTTTGAGCCATTTATGCGGTAGCCATTCCCGTCTTTTACGGCCGTTGTTTTGATGTTTTGTAGGTCCGACCCTGCCCCCGGTTCGCTCATTGCAATCGCGCCAATATTATCGCCAGAAACCATACCCGGTAACCAGCGCTTTTTTTGCGCCTCTGTGCCATGTGCAACAATATAAGGTGTTACAATGACATTATGTAGGCTGGCTAAAAACCCATCAACATTATGTCTGTCCATTTGTTCAATAACGACAAGTTCATGTCGAAAGTCACCGCCATGCCCGCCATATTCGGTTGGGACACTCACGCCCAAGAGCCCCATCTCTCCCGCCTCTTTCCAAAAGGCGCGCTCAACCATTCCGTCTTTCCGCCATTTTGCGACGCGTACAGGCTTGGCCCGGTCCTTATAAAATTTCCCTACGGCGTCTCGAAAAAGGGCAATTTCTTCATCTTGCATAAAGTCAGGATCTTCGACCCCAAGGACGCTCATTACAGCGCCTCCACACGCTCAATGATAATCGCGGGCGCCATACCCCCTCCTGCGCACATCGTAACAAGACCATAGCGCCCGCCGCTGCGTTCAAGCTCGTCAAGCGCCGTGCCTATCAAGATTGCACCTGTCGCGCCGATAGGGTGGCCCAATGCCATAGAGCCTCCATTAATATTGACCTTGGAGCGATCTAATTCGAGGTCTCGGATAAATTTTTCTGCGACAACGGAAAAGGCCTCATTAATTTCCCACACGTCAATATCATTTATTGTAAGACCTGCTTTTTTCAAAACCTTACGTGCTGCAGGCACGGGCGCGTTGAGCATAAGGGTTGGACAATCGCCCATATTAGCTGTCGCAACAATGCGGGCACGCGGGGTTAGGCCATTTTCTTCAGCATAGGTATTAGACGTCATCAGAATGGCGGCTGAGCCATCCACAACACCAGAGCTATTTCCGGCATGATGGACATGATTAAATTCAGTTAGCTCAGGATAAACACTTTGAATCATGCTGCCATAGGTGCGGCCTGTCTCATCGACTTCCAAATCTCGCCAATTTGAGAATACGGTTCGTAGACCCGATAGGCCTTCCAGCGTTGTTCCAGGGCGCGGAAATTCTTCTTTGTCTAAGGCCACGGTACCGTCTTCATTCAAAACAGGGATGGTTGATTGGTCAAACCGTCCTTCTTCGATGGCCCGGGCGGCTCTTTCTTGGGAGGTTACAGCCAATTGATCGAGCGCCTCTCTGTTTATGCCTTCCAAGGTCGCAATAGCATCCGCGCAAACGCCTTGATTAGATTGTGGATGTTGCTCCCGCAAAGCCATATTACCACCGTCCATTGTCGGCATAACATTTGGGTCTTTAATTGACCCCGTATAGCTCATCATCTCTGTGCCGCCCGCAATTACAACATCTTCCATGCCTGACATAATTTGTCCTGCTGCGAGGTTGGCCGACGTAATGCCAGACCCACAAAACCGGTCCAATGTCACGCCAGAAGACTTAATTGAATATCCCGCGAGCAAAGCGCTCATGCGCCCTAGGTCGGAAGATTGCTTTCCTTTTTGTGCATTAGTTCCCCAGATAATGTCATCGACATCTTCGGTGTTGAGATTATTACGTTCTGCGATGGCTTTAAGCACCGTCGCACCAAGATGTTGCGGGTGAAGATGCGCGAGCGCTCCCTTCCCGATTTTGCCAATGCCGCGCGGTGTCCGGCATGCGTCAATGATATAGGCCTCTGCCATTTTACTCTCCAATATATTGATACCAACACGCGTTATAATTCGGCCTCTAGAGACAAAAGAATATGCGCTGTAACAACCCTCAATATAGTTAGCTATTAATTGGTCTTTTTAAAAAATTGAAGAGGCACATCAACGATACGAGAACGGAGAAATTCGCCAAGACCCTTGCCGATTTGATCTAGTCCAATATTGCTCGTACCGCTAACGCCAAAATAATTTTTAAGCACAAAATAAACGCCGCCGATATTGTCCATTGGATAACGTTCAACATCAATATTTTCAGGTAATCCAATAAGTGAGGCAAACCTATCAGTCGTTAAAAATCCAGCGAGCCAATCTGCTGCATCAGGATTATCTGTCCAAACCCCCAAATTCGCATTTGCACCTTTATCGCCAGAACGCGCATGAACTACATCTCCGAAAGGAACGGGTTTTGTCGGACCGTAGTCTTTCATAGCTCTTTTTATTACCCGAGGCGGCGGCGTTCTGTTGAAAACCTTAGTTGGCGGCATTTCAGCTTCAATAAATCTCCCGCCCTCGAAAACAGCTTTGTGTTTGACTTCACTTTGCAAAACTAATCCCGGCCAAAACTCCGCCCGAGTGGTGACTTTCGCCGCATTTTCTCCATGAAAACCCGGAAGGCTCCCAAGCCATAATCCACCAAAATCGGTCATAAATGATTTCAACGTCCGTTTATCCTGAGCCGCAATTGCAATGCGGATTGCCATCGTGGCTTCTTTTTGGGTCTTCGGATCGTCAGGAACTTTTCCCATAGGCTCAAACCTATAATCATCTAATAGCAAGTTATCAGCTATCTCTTGTATCTGCTGACTAAGCCATTCAGTTTTTTGGCCTGCGTCCCGTCCGGTAACATAGGCCAACATCATGGTTCGAAAGCCATTGGGATAAAAGCAATTGGCTTTCGTAGTTTCCGGTGCAGGAGACCCCTTTGTTCCTGACATTTTTATCCGGTCAGGGCCTTCCTTACTTAGTTGGATGGAATCAATATGGAGAACCACATCAGGGTTGATATATTCTGGACCTTGAATTTCATAATTGAGTTGAGCTTTTACGGTATTGATCGTGACCTGCCCGCTTTCATTAGCGCGTTTAGTTATAACCGTATCGCCATTGCAATCTATTTCAGCGATAGGAAAGCCGAGGCGTTTTTCTCGGTCTATCTTTGTAAAACCAGAGAAGTTGCCGCCCATCGCCTGCGGACCGCATTCAATGATATGTCCGGCTGCGCATGCACCAGCGAGCTTATCCCACTCGTCAGTTTTCCAGCCATGCCACCACGCCGCAGGACCAACGGCAAGTGAGGCATCTGTAACACGTCCGCAAATAACAATATCTGCCCCATCCTTAAGGGCCGCAGCAATTCCCCAACCACCGAGATAGGCATTGGCAGCAACAAAGCGTCCCGCGCTGTTCCCCAATTCGGCGCCGCTATCCATATTTTGCATTTGCCCTTTAGCTACGAGCTCGCCAACGCGCGGCAGAATATTGTCGCCCGATATATGCGCTACGCTGAGTTTCAAACCTTTCTCAGCAATCATATCGCGTATGACGCTCGCCATAGCTTCGGGAGCGAAAGCGCCAGCATTCGTCACGACTTTAAGCCCACGGCTTTGAATGTCTTCAAGTTCTGTTGAGATTTGTTTTAAGAAAAATGAAACGTAGTAATCTTGTATTGCCTCTGGACGTCCCGCATCGATATAGCTTTCGCTAATTCGGCCCATGGTCAATTCAGCCAAATAATCCCCGACAAGCACATCAACAGGTTCGCCGTGAACAGCATTATGAAACGCCTCAAAATAGTCACCAATCATACCAGAAAAATTGGCAATTCGAATAGAACGTTTCACGCCATTTTGGCTTTTGGTCATTTACTTGCTTTTAGGTGGCTCGTCACTTTCAAGCCATTTGTCTAAAGTCTCATAGAAATGCCGAAGCTTACTTTCTTGATAGCTGGCAAATATGATTTCGCCTTTTGACTGGCTCCGCATCCCCTTTTGCACCATTTTATGATTGAGGTTATCCTGGTTAAACACCTTGAGAAGATAACTGCTAAAATCAGGTGCCTGCGTGTAATCATCTTCCAGATCCAAAAATGTACATTTGGCAGGTGCTGGTCTCTCTGCACCTTCAGGAAGAGGCACCATATACATGACTTCATGAAAACACTGTTCAGGGTTATTTCCATCGGGACGAAAACGATAAAAGATCGGGTTGAAATCACCCCATGGACTGAGGTTCGGAAATAGGCTGTAGAAAATAGCGTCGATTAAATCGGAATCGCTGACCTTATCAATCTCATCTCCCCAGACTGGGCGAAAATTTTCACGGCCAAAACCGGCTCTAGCCGCGCGATAAACCTGCGCCGTATCTGTTGGAAAAGCATCCGGCATGTCGGCTTCTTCAGGTCTGAGCTTTCCGCCAATCCAATTACACATATGCGGGTCAGCCGATTGCAATTCACCTTCAAGATGATTAGCAGCATCATCAAAAATACCCGTCTTTCCATTTGGCGTCGTGACTTCCACACGATTTTCTTCAAGCCTGCGAAAGACATGCCCCGTTATAGGGTGCTTAAAACTTTGGAAAACTTTTCCGTCAGGAAAAGCCTCCTGATAAGGGTGCTCAAGACCTAAGTGCGGGCTTGGCGGACCTGAAGGTGAAATCGCTCTCGAATAATTTCCCCAAACATCATATTTGGAATTGGCATCAGCAAATGTCGGTAAGAGTTCAGGATGGGTTCCGATAACATGGTAGCTTTCCATAAAAGCGTCTTGTGCAATTTTCCAATTGCATGGTAACCGCTTAATCAAATGAGCCGCCTTATATCGGTTCTTAAATGGACGCTGAAAATGCCGGTCGAAGTCACCTAAAAAATCTTCAAAAGGCTCGCAGTTTTCATCGGGATTGATAAAAATAAACCCGCCCCAACGACCGGTTTTAACGGGCTTAAGTGCGTACTCTTCTTTTTTAACTTCAGGAAAATCCCACTCGCAAGGTATCTCGCGCAAATCACCTTTCAGGTTCCATGTCCAACCATGAAAAGGACAACGCAACATTGTCAGGCCTTTCCGGTGATTGTCGCAAAGTGCACGGCCTCTATGCATGCAGGCGTTAGGGAAAGCGTCAAATTTGTCTTTTCCCGTCCGAATTATGATGAACGAAAGACCCGCAATGTCATAGACGTGGGTATCACCAACATTCGGAATATCATCTTCATGACACGCCATTTGCCAAACACGTTTCCATAGGCGTTCTACTTCAAGATCATGATCTTCTTGGCTATAAAACCGTTTTGTCGCGACCCGGGTCAGACCCGGTTTCATGGGCGAGTTTTCAAAGAAGGTAGCAGGTGCAGCCACCTTATCCTTTTTTAAAAGGTCATCGACAGTAATGCCGTTTGATCGATCATGTCCTGTGACTGTCTCAACCATATCTAGCTCCTAAACCTCACTTAAATCTTTCAAATCACCTGATTTTTTCATCGCAACAGCCGTCAAAAAATAGAAAATACATGCCGCAAAACCTGCAAAAATACAGAAACTTGCCACAGCATAATTCATGGACCGCGCTCCGTATTCGGACGCGAGGTTATCACTTATCAAACCAATTACAAAAGGCCCAATAGCCATTCCAACTATATTCGTGAAGAGCAGAACAAACCCAAAAGCTAATGCCCGTTCACCCGAACTGACCGAATTTTGGATAATTGCCAGAGCCGCCCCTTGCGGCAGCATGAAACAAAAATATCCGATCACAAATAAACTAATGAAAGCGTAAAAAGCAAAAGCCGTTAAGCTAAAATAATATAAGGTGAGGCATAGAATAATCGCAATCACGACAAACCAAATATACCAGTTTTGATTTTTTTTCACCAAACGATCGACGATTAAGCCTCCAATGATTGGACCAGGAATGCCTGCAACGAGAAACCCAGAACCTAAATACAAACCAACCTTAGTCAGAGACACGTCATAATTTCTAATCATGATTGGCGCGAGCCATATGGCAATTGCAAAGCCGATTGAGGTCAATAGCGAAAAAGCTATGACGGCACGCACATAGACTTTATTCCCAAGGAGAGACTTTAAAGTATCTATGATGCTAGCATTTATTCCGCTGCCTTCATCAACTTTTTCATTTTGGCCTCGGACGGGTTCCTTCACTGTAAAATAGAAAAATATACCAACCAAAATACCGGGTAGCCCCATCGCAACAAATGTAAGTCGCCACCCTATTGCATCAGCCAATAATCCGCCCAGCATCAGCCCCCCTGCAGTCCCGAATACGCCGCCTGTTATGAATATACTCATGGCGCGGGTCATTTCACGGGGTTTGAAATAATCTCCTATGATTGAAAATGACGGTGGAGATCCTCCCGCCTCTCCTATCCCCACGCCAACTCTAGCCAAGAAGAACGTTACAAACCCCACTGCTGCGCCGCAGAGCGCCATCATTGTGCTCCAGATGACCAAAGCAGCGGAAATAATGTTCTTCCGGTTCGTTTTATCTGCGAGCCGCGCAATCGGTATGCCCATGAAGGCATAGAAAAGTGAAAAAGCCAGACCTGCCAGAATTCCAACTTGCGCATCGGACAGCGCAAATTCGGCTTTGATGTCCTCCAACAAAATTGACACGACCAATCTATCGGCAATGTTAATTGTCGACACCAAGGTCAACATACCGAGGACATAATATCGGTAATAAGAGCTCTTCTGCACTATTTGCTCCGAGACTTAACGGTCGCGACTAAGAGCTAGCTTTGGAGGCTGCTGCAATTGCAGCTCCAACATCGCTCGCCTGTGGATTACCGCGCAGTGTCAGACCGCCATTACATTGAATATTTTCACCTGTAATAAAAGCATCATCACTTGCAAGCCAAAGCGCCGTATTGGCGACATCGGTCATCGTATTCAACCGGCCCAGTGGATAGCGAGGCAGAAATGCGTCAACCAGACCCGGAAGTCCAAAACTTCCAGCAGTCATTGGAGACTTTGTTAAAGCGGGCGATACTGAATTAGCGCGAATCCCAAATTGCCCATAATCATTGGCAACACACCTGATTAACGCATCGGAACCGGATTTCGTGCCAATATAAGCTGCATAATTATTGATAAGAGCCTTCGTCGTAGCCGAAGAAATTTGAACAATTGACCCGCCTTGTGGCTCGCCTGCCATCATTGACCGAACCATTTCAGATAAGAAATAATGGACACCTGTAAATTGAACCTCGACCATTTTCTGTAGGTCCTCATCTGGCGTATCCAGCAATGATTTTGAGACCCCCCACCCAACAGTATTGACCGCAATATCGATATGGCCAAGCGCACCCATAGTTTTATCCGCTAGCGCAGAAACATCACTGTGTTTTGTAATATCGCAAAGCGTATATTCGCAGCCGATTTCTTTCGCTAAACCAGACAATGCATCCTTATTACGTCCGCTTACCATTACTTTTGCGCCTTCCGACGCAAAAAGGCGTGCTATAACTTGACCCATATTGTTTTCAGTAGCCGCACCCAAAACAACTGCAGTTTTACCGGATAATTTTGCCATTTATCTCACCTTTTTTTTCGTACATACGCTCTCTTAAACTTAAAAACACCCATCAAAAATGAGTATAGCCAAGCTCATTTTTAACATTCAGTCTAATCAATGAAGAGATTACCCTACAGTTGCCCAAATATGAAAACGCGAGCGCAAGGGTCAACCTATTACTTTCGCTTGTCGCAAAAGTTTAAAGCGTATGGCATTTAGACTGAAACTAAAAACGAGTTAAATGTGAATTTCGACCTATCTGAAAATCAAGAATTATTTAAGTCTACCGCTGAGCGTTTTTTGCAGTCTGTTGATGTGACAGATCGTATAAATCAGAGAAACTCAGAGCTTGGTTATGATAAATCACGTTGGAGCACTCTGGCGGAACTTGGCCTGCTGGCAATAGCTGTCGATGAACAATATGGCGGTATGTCCGGATCGATGAGTGACCTCGCAACGATTGCACAGACATTTGGCCGTCAAAACGCCATTGACCCTTGGCTGGAAAATGGCGCTTTACCCATGCTAATCGCTGGCAAATCAGGAGCTGCCGAGATTTTAAATTCCTTATTAGATGGGTCTAAAATTGCTGCGATCGCTTTTGCGGAACCAAAAGGACGCTATGAGCTCACACCTAAATTCGCAAAAGCTGTCAAAAAAGGCGATAGCTATGAAATTTCTGGAGAGAAGCAATTTGTTATGGGTGGAAAAATAGCGGACTTATTTTTGATAACAGCCAACATAGATGGGGAATTTGCTATATTTGCCATTCCCAAGGGGACAAAAGGTGTTATCCCCCGATACTACCGTATCGCCGACGGAAGCCAAGCTGCTGTCATTGAATTTCAATCAGCTTCAATTCCCGCGAATTCAAAATTAGATTTGAGCTTTGCTGACTTCGAAAACGTAATTGCGGACGTCAGCCTTCTGGCTTGCGCTGAAATGGTAGGTCTTAGCCAACTCCTATTCCACGATACGATTGAGTTTGTGAAAGAACGCAAACAATTCGGAGTCAGCATCGGATCATTTCAAGCTATTCAACATAACCTCGCGGATTGTTTCACAGAGCTTGAACAAATCCGTTCCAGCCTATTACGCGTTTTGCTTGTACCAGCGACGGATGATAATGATAAGCGCGCGAAAATTTATGGCACGAAAGCATTTATATCCACTCGCGCTCAAAATATCGCACAAAGAGCGGTTCAATATCACGGGGCCATGGGGATTACGGAAGACGTTGCCATTGGGCATGCTCTTAAACGCGTCCTTCTTTTAGCACGTTTGTTTGGCGACAAATCGACTTGCCTCAATGCATTTACGAAGGCAGCCTAATGACAAAACTCACGCCTATCGCTGAAGGCCTTTGGACTAAAGGAGACACGCCTCAACTTATTGGCGGAAAGCGTCCTGACGGCAAAATTATCTTTCCCTTACCCCTAGGGGAAGCTGCGAAAACGCTGGAACTATATCCCCTATCTCGCGAGGGCAAATTATGGTCTTGGACTCGGCAAGATTTCAAACCCAAACCTCCCTATGACGGACCAGAGGAATTTGAACCCTTTTTAGTTGGCTATATTGAACTGCCTGGCGAGGTGATCGTTGAAAGCCATATTGTCGGCTCAAAACTTGAGGACCTCAAGCTGGGCATGCCTATGGAATTTGTTATCGTGCCTTTTGATGACAAGAGATCAACTTACGCCTTTCGGCCAAAACACTAACCTGCCTCTAACTTTACTTGAATAAAGAGCTAAACATATGAGTGACGTTTATATTATCGGGGCCGGCATCCATAAGTTTGGCCGAACTGAAGGACGCTCTGGGCGTGACCAAGGGGTGTTTGCAATGCGTCAGGCCTTAGCTGACGCTGGCATTGAATGGAACGATGTGCAAGCCGCCTATGGGGGCTCCATGGCAGCTGGACAGGCCGATGTTATGGTCAATGATTTAGGCCTAACGGGGCTACCCTTTGTCAATGTGTTTAATGGCTGTGCAACGGGTGGGAGTTCCCTCGCCTCAGCACGTTATTCAATTGCATCAGGTGAAATTGATATTGCAGCCGCAGTCGGGTTCGACAAACATCCTCGCGGAGCCTTCGCTGCCAGACCTAGTGCATATGGCTTACCTGACTGGTACGGTCAAACAGGCATGATGATGACAACCCAGTTTTTTGCACTGAAAATCCAAAGATATATGGCGCTACACGGGATTAGCCGAACAACGCTCGGGCGCGTGGCAGAAAAATCTTTCCGCAATGGCGAGCTCGCAGAACATGCGTGGCGAAGAACACCAATCGCTCTCGAGCAAATTTTAGAATCCACGATGATCAACGACCCATTGACAAAATATATGTTCTGCGCCCCCGGCGAAGGGGGCGTCGCATTAATTCTCGCTAGCGAAAAGAAAGTGCGTGAACTTGGTGCCGATGCGGTCAAGATTTCGGCCCTCGCCGTACGCTCACGTCCGCCTGGTTCTTTCGAGGTGTTTGCACCAGGTCTGGATATTGAGGATGGCGGGAAGCCAACCATTATGGCGTCTAAAGCTGCCTTCGAAATGGCAGGAATTGGACCCGATGAAATATCTGTTGCGCAACTCCAAGATACAGAGTCTGGTGCAGAAATCATGCACATGTCAGAAAATGGATTTTGTAAAGACGGCGAACAAGAGCAAT
>CAZNXP010000053.1:0-10150 GCA_964576955.1 uncultured Algimonas sp. | reverse complement strand
TCTTCCTTGCGGTTTACATGCATATGTTCCGCGGCCTCTATTACGGGTCTTATAAGGCCCCGCGAGAAGTTATATGGATTTTGGGCTGCGCGATTTACCTCGTCATGATGGCAACCGCTTTCCTTGGCTATACACTGCCTTGGGGGCAAATGTCTTTCTGGGGCGCGACTGTGATTACGGGCTTCTTTGGCGCCGTTCCGGTTGTGGGTGAAAGCCTACAAGAGTGGTTATTGGGCGGTTATTCCGTTGATAATGCGACGCTCAACCGTTTCTTTGCCCTGCATTATCTCTTGCCATTTGTTTTGGCTGCTTTGGTTGGCCTTCACGTTTGGGCCTTGCATCATGTGGGACAGAATAATCCCATCGGAATTTCAGAGAAAACCAAAGAAGATACATTGGCTTTCCATCCTTTCTATACAGTCAAAGATGCCTTCGCGATTGCGGCCTTCCTCGTGATTTTTGCGATTTTCTTATTCTATCTTCCTGATGCGCTCGGACACGCGGATAATTATATTGAAGCCGATCCGCTCCAGACGCCAGCTCATATTGTCCCTGAATGGTATTTCCTACCCTTCTACGCAATTTTGAGGGCCGTGCCGTCAAAGCTATTTGGTATTTTATTGATGCTCGGCGCGATTGTCGTGCTTTTCGTGCTACCTTGGCTCGATACACATAAGGTTCGCTCTATGCGTTTTCGCCCGATTGCGCGATGGTTCTTTATATTTTTCGTCTTCTTCTGCTTCGTGCTGGGCTGGTGCGGTGCGGGGACGCCTGACGATATTGCGATCCCATTTGGTAATGGTAACGGTATAACCTTCTACCGTGTCAGCCAAATCGCGACGATTTACTATTTCGCCTTTTTCCTGATTATCTTGCCTGTTTTGGGTCTTGTTGAAAAACCTAAGAAACGACCGGATTCAATTACCAAAGCTGTACTTGGTGATGGGAAGCATGGCGCAACTCCTGCCCCGGCTGAATAGCTGGGTCTGACCTTTTAATACTCGTAGTTAGAAAGCGCGAAGACATGGCGTTCAAGACACCGAAAAACATAATCCTTGGCACAGTCCTCGTAATTGCATCTGTTACTGGAATGGCGTTTGCCGCTGGCGGCGGTGTTACGGGTGACTATAAAATGAAGCACCCGGATTGGTCTTTTAAGGGCGCTTTTGGGACATATGATCGTGCGGCTGTGCAGCGAGGCTATCAGGTTTACCGCGAGGTTTGCGCCGCATGCCACAGCTTGAAATATGTCGCATTTCGTCACTTAGGTGATAAGGGTGGTCCCTTTTATCTCGAGGACTATCCAAATCCCAGTGACAATCCTTATGTGAAAAATTTTGCGGCCGATTGGCAAGTCGGTGATATTGATTCGGACACAGGCGACGAAATTCAACGTTCTGGAATTCCAGCTGATTATTTCCCGCTACCTTTCCCGAATGAGCCTGCGGCGCGCGCGTCAAATGGCGGCGCGCTCCCGCCAGATTTATCGAGCATGGTCAAAGCCCGTTCAGGCGGAGCTGATTATCTCTATAATTTGCTGATTTCTTATGACACGCCAAAACCTGATGATGTTGAGTTGACGCCAGGCCTGTTCTGGAACCCTGTTATGGACGGCGGGAAAATCGCCATGGCCGCGCCTCTTTCAGATGAAATCGTCTCATATGAACCCTTGGAAATTAGTGATCACGGCGAGGTAAAGCAGGTTGATGCACCGCTTGAGACGGTCGAGCAATTAGCGTCTGATGTGACCTATTTCCTCGCTTGGACGGCGGACCCGAAATTAGAGCAGCGCAAGAGCATTGGCTTTATGACAATCATTTACTTACTCATTCTCTCGATATTGCTTTTCTTGTCCTACAAGCGCGTTTGGCGGGATGTGAAGCATTAGGCTTTAAACACATGAATTTGAAGACCCGGCTCTTGCAGCCGGGTTTTTTGTTTTGCAGGAAGAGCGCATGACACAAGTAAATGACACGCAATGGACCCTCGGTATTTTAGGGGGGTCTGGCCTTTATGATTTGGCAGGATTGGAAAATAAAGAATGGGTCAGTGTCAGCACGCCATGGGGTAACCCGTCCGACGATATTCTATTTGCTGAAATGAACGGGGTTCGCCTGCGGTTTTTACCGCGTCATGGCCGAGGACATGCGATTTCACCGTCAGATGTCAATTACCGAGCTAATATTGATGCGCTGAAGCGGAGTGGCTGTACGGATATTCTCTCCATCTCCGCCGTGGGAAGTTTGCAAGAACCCTATGCGCCAGGAGATTTCGTCATGGTCAACCAAATGATTGACCGAACTTTCAAGCGCGAAACCAGTTTCTTCGGCGCAGGTTGCGTCGCCCATGTCAGCACGGCGGACCCTATTTGTGAGCGCTTATCAGGCTTGGCTGGCGAGGCTGCGCAAGCAGCGGGCGCGAATGTACACCGTCCCACCAAGGACCAGGACTTGACCTATGTTGCAATGGAAGGTCCGCAATTTTCAACGAAATCAGAAAGCCGCGTCTACCGTCAGTTAGGATGCGACGTTATCGGCATGACGAATATGCCCGAAGCAAAACTCGCCCGAGAAGCGGAACTCCCTTACGCGACAATGGCGATGGTGACGGATTATGATTGTTGGCATGAAGGTCACGGCAGCGTCGATGTGGCAAGCGTTATTGCGGTCTTGCAGAAGAATTCTGCGACAGCGCAACAGGCCGTTCTCAACCTCATTCAAACCTTAGCCGCAACGCCACGGACTGCATCCCCGCAAGGCATTGAAACAAATTTAGATGTTGCGGTGATTACGGCGCCCGATGCGCGCGACCCCAAACGCATGGCGATGTTAGATGCAGTTGCGGGGCGTTATCTAAAACAGAGCTAAGCTAGGGCCGTTCCGCCCCCCATAGAGTTTCTTGCCTGGCCCAGCCTTTGTGGCCATTTTCCGATTTTACTTCGCACCAGCCGTCGCGGCAATTTTGTATCCGCAAGAGAGCTTGCGGGTCTGTGCGTGCAACCTCCCGCGCCTCAAAATTAGGGCGAGAGCGAAGCGTGGTGCTTTCAAGGGTCAGGGCCGTGCGGGAGCCCGAGAGGGCCGGCTTGCGCACCCAAGCTTCATCACCCGATATATCGCGAACTTTGCGCCACATCTCTGTTTCGGCCACGATTAAGAGCGGCAATCCGCGGCGTTGATATTGCCATGCGATGGGATGCTCCCGGCTCGGCCCCGTACGGCCATTCACTTTAGAAAATTTCAAGCTGACAAAGCGCGGCACCACAAAACCAGAGGGCGTGCGGTCTGCGCCCACGCGGTAGATATTATCCATATTTGCTGCTGGGGGCGCCTCAACGACGCGCTTAGGCCCATCTTGCGCGACAGCGGGTGTTGCCAATAAAATGGCAGAAAGCAGGAGGAGGATATTCTTGCGCATAATCCCAATTGTGCCAGTATTTCCGTTAAGGAAGGGCTAATTCGTGATAGAGTTCGCATTGCATTTTTTTGGAAGACGGTCCAAACTCGCAATATGAAGTCTAAGCCTAAGGTTATTGTCACGCGTCGTCTTCCAATAGAGGTGGAAAATCGAATGGCGGATATGTTCGACACGCTCTTGCGCGTGGATGACACGCCTATGACCCAAGAAGAACTCGCGCACGCCATTGCGAATTGCGATGTATTTGTTCCAACAGTCACAGACAGAATTGATGCAGACGTTCTCTCTCATGCGTCAGATAATTTGCGCCTGATTGCAAATTTTGGCGCTGGCACAAATCATATTGATGTCGCGGCTGCCCATGCTCAAGGCATTCCCGTGTCGAATACGCCCGGTGTTTTGACAGAAGATACAGCCGATTTAACCATGGCCTTGATTTTGGCCGTCTCGCGCCGGCTGGTCGAAGGGGACCGCAGCCTACGGGCTGGTGGTTTTACGGGATGGAGTCCGACTTATTTATTGGGCCACCGCGTGCGCGGCGGGAAATTAGGTATTTTGGGCATGGGCCGGATTGGCCAAGCCTTAGCGCGGCGGGCAACCGCTTTTGGTCTAGACGTCCATTATCATAACCGCAGGCGCGTGCCGAAAGGCATTGAAGAATCGCTGGGCGCGACCTGGCATGAAGATTTGGATGAGATGCTGGGGGAGGTCAATTTCTTGTCGATACATTGTCCGTCGACCCCAAGCACCTATCACCTGATCAACGCCGAGCGCTTGTCGAAAATGCGGCCAGATAGCTATATTATTAATACTGCGCGCGGTGAAATTATCGATGAGGCCGCTTTGGCCTCAGCTATTAAGGCAGGCACAATCTCAGGCGCGGGACTGGATGTATATGAGAAAGAGCCCATACCTCATGCTGATTTATTGGGTCTCCCCAATGTTATTTTAGCCCCTCATATTGGCTCGGCGACACATGAGAGCCGCCGCGAAATGGGCGAGCTTGTTCTTATTAATATTCGCGCCATAATGGATCATCATGCCGTGCCAAATCGTGTCCTGCCTCCGGGCGCTAGTTTTCAAATTGCTTCGTAAAGGATTTTATCATGAAACATCTGCTTCTCGCTTCTACAGTTTTCATTGCGGCCTGTTCTGCGGCTGAACCTGTCGCCGATGCGGCCGAACCAAAACCAGCGCCGCAACAAGCAGCGGCCGAGGCACCGGCTAAACCAAATATTACGAGCCAGAAGCTAAGCGATTCAATGTACATGCTCTTGGGGCCGGGCGGAAATATTGGCGTGAATATTGGCGAAGACGGCGTCTATATGATTGACGATAAATTTGCGCGCTTTGGCCAAGAGATTATCGATGTTGTTGCGAGCTTAACGGACCAACCCATCACATATGTGTTGAACACACATCATCACGGCGATCATTCTGGGGCAAATGCCGAAATGCGTGCGGTGGGCGCAACCGTCGTTGCGCATGATAATGTCCGCGCGCGCATGGGCACAAGTTTTATGAACAAGGCTTTTAACAGAGAGATGCCGGCACGAGATGAGGCGCTTTGGCCGAACTTAACCTTTTCTGATGAAATGACACTTTGGTTTAACGGCGATGAAGTGCGCGCAATCCATACGCCTGCGGGTCATACGGATGGCGACACGATTGTGCATTTCGTCCAGTCCAATGTCGTCCATATGGGCGATAATTATTTCCGCGGCATGTTGCCATTTGTTGATGTTGATAGCGGCGGCACGCTTCAAGGTATGATAGCGGCTCAGCAAATTGCCTATGATTTGTCTAATGTTAATACGCAAGTTATTCCGGGTCATGGTCCTCTTGCCACGAAAGAAGATCTTGGGCGCTCTATCAAACGCCTGCAAGCCATTCATGACCGAGTGAAAGCCCGCAAGGACGCAGGGGAAAGTCTTCAGGCCATCATCGCCGCGGACCCGCTGGCCGATATGACAGAGTTAGAAGCCTTTATTAAAAAGCCGGCGATGATCACGGCGGCATGGCGGTCATTAGGCGGCGATATATAAACCGCATCGGCCTCTCTCATGAGCTTTGGCACCCACGCCTATGTTTCAGATGAGCGGAACAGTTCGGTTCTTTTTAATCTGAACGGGGCCTTAGTCCCGCGAGATAAAGCTGTCGTCAATGTATTCGACTCGGGCTTCATGTTGGGTGACGGCGTTTGGGAAGGCCTGCGCGTTCATCAAGGCCGCATTGCGTTTTTAAGGGAGCATTTAGACCGCTTATGGGAAGGCGCCGCCGCCCTTCATATTGATATTGGTATCACGCAAGATGAGCTAACGGACCGATTATACGAGACGCTCAAAGCCAATAATATGACGGAGGGTGTGCATATCCGCTTGATGCTCACGCGCGGATTGCGCTCTACGCCCTATCAAGACCCGCGCGTTGTTATTTCCGAGCCGACGATTGTCATTGCGCCTGAATTTAAAACCGCAGACCCTGCCATCGCAGCGCGAGCGCAACGGCTTTATACCGTTTCTGTTCGGCGGGGGCGAGCGGATGTGCAGGACCCTGGGCTCAATTCTCATTCCAAAATTAACTGCGTCACGGCCTGTATCCAAGCCATCCAAGCTGGCGCGGATGAAGGGCTGATGCTCGACCCGCAAGGGTTTGTGGCGACCTGTAATTCGACCCACTTCTTTATCGTCCGAAAAGGCGAGGTTTGGACCTCCACGGGCGATTATTGTTTGGGCGGTATTACGCGCGGCAAGATTATCGATTTGTGCAAAGCCAACGGCATTCCCGTCTATGAGCGAAATTTCCCGTTGGCAAAATGCTATAGCGCCGATGAAGCCTTCACCACGGGCACTTTCGCGGGACTGGCGCCCGTCGGCGAAATTGATGGCCGAAAAATCGGAAGCGGAGCGCGCGGCCCGATGGTAGAACGTCTGCAGTCTCTTTATCTTGACCTTATTCATTTAGATACTGGCACGTGATGGGTGATGTAAAATTTCATCAGATGTCGACCGCTGAGATTTTAAAATGCCATGTCGATTTATTGGAAGAACTTCGTCATCGCGATATTTTGCGAAGTGCAAATAACCCGACCGGTGATTTAGCAGAATACTTATTCTGTAAAGCGCTGAATTGGCAGCAAGCCGAAAATTCTCAAGCTGGCTACGATGCGATAGATGAAGCAGGAATCCGTTATCAAATAAAAGGAAGACGTCTTCACAAGCGCAATTCGTCAAGGCAACTCTCTGCCCTACGAAGACTTAAAGAGCGACCCTTTGATATATTGGCCGGCGTCCTTTTTGATGAAAGTTACACGGTGACAAAAGCCGCCCTTATTCCGCATGACGTCGTCCTGTCTCAAGCGAAATTTAAAATTCACACGAATAGCCACCTTTTTCATCTGCGCGATTCGGTTTGGACCGAGGAGGGAGTGATTGATGTTACGGAGAAACTGCAAGAGATTCTTTTGTTATGACCCGTATTATCGCCATGTGGTCCGGCCCAAGAAATTTGTCCACGGCCATGATGCGCAGCTTTGGCGCGCGCGCCGATTGCACGGTTTGGGACGAGCCATTTTTTGCGCCCTTCCTTGAAGTGACAGGAAAAGCCCATCCGGGCCGGGAAGAGACACTCGCCGCCCATGAGCCCGATCCAGCTGAGGTCGCGCGTCTTTGCGCCGCGCCGACATCTACGCCCTTTCATTTCCAAAAACATATGCCGCACCATATGTTGGAGGATTTCCCAATGGATTGGGCGACAGGTGCTACGCATTTCTTCCTCCTGCGTCATCCGCAGCGCGTCATTGCCAGCTATGCCAAAAGCCGCGCCGCATTTGACGTGGATGACCTTGGCTTTGCCGCTCAACATCGGCTCTGGTTCCAACTTGGCAAGCCGTCCGTAATTCACAGCGAGGCCGTTTTAAACCACCCAGAGAAAGCTTTGCGCGCGCTATGCCGCGCGATTAACATCCCCTTTGACTCCGCCATGCTCTCTTGGCCCGCTGGTCCGCGCTCTGAAGATGGGGCTTGGGCGCCCTGGTGGTATGAGAGCGTCTGGCGCTCGACAGGATTTGGGCCGCCGCCGGGGGATTTGCCGGCTATTTCGGCAAAATACAAACCCCTCCTAACGGCGTGTTTACCGGCTTATGAGGCACTCGCGGCTCAAGCCATTAAGGTGTAGCCTCTTTCAAAATTTCGCCCTGCGCGAGCAAGGTGTTGCATCTCTTATCGCGTTAATAAAAGGTTAATTCCGAATAGGAGACTTTTTATGACTCGTCGTTTAACATTTATATTTAGCCTGGGTGCGGCGCTCGCATTTCCGGCTATCGCTTCCGCTAATTGCGGCACGATACAGGGCAGTTTTTCCGTAACCTGCGAACAAGGCGTTCAAGTCTTTCGCCATAATGCCCTTTCCGGGGTTCCGCGCGGTATATCGCAGGCTGAAGCCACTGTGCGTTCCGCAGAAATCCGCGCCAATACGGATCGTCTTCGCATTGAATCTCAAGAGCGCGCAGACCGCCGCGACCAGAATTTACGGGAGCAGGAGCTTACGCAAGACGATATTCGCACGCGGATTTTCGATCGTAATACCCGCCGTTTCAACAACCGTTTCAGCTTTGGCAACAACCGAGGTTTCGGTGGCGGCTTCGGCGGCGGCTTTATTAATGGCGGTGATTTTATCAATAATCGTGGCTTTGGCGGCGGCTTTGGCAATGGCAGCGGTTTTGTTAACAACCGTGGTTTAGGCGGCGGTTTCGGTTTTGTTGAACCGTCTCGCGTTCGCACGGGTGTTGTTCGGGCGAGCTCTCGCAATATCCAGCATTAGTCACCGCAAAGAGGGCAGCTTGGGTCTTGGGCGAGGGTAACCGTCCGGCCCGACCCCTTCAGCGCATCAAACATATAGAGCCGCCCATCTAGCGGCTCGCCTGCGCCTGTGATGAGCTTGACGGTTTCCATGGCCATCATAGAGCCGCCCATGCCCGCGATTGCGCCCAGCACGCCGTGGGTGGCGCAATTTTCTTCCGTCTGCGGTAGCTCCCTCACAAAGCAGCGATAGCAAGGTGAGTGCTTGGCGGCGTTAAACACCCCCAGCTGTAAATCAAACCGCCCCAAGGCGCCTGACACTAGCGGAATGCCGAGGCCGTAAGAGGCGGCATTCACATCAAAGCGGGCGGCGAAACTATCCGTGCCGTCCAATATCACGTCATGACCCCGCAGCAGGTCTTTCGCATTTTCCTCCGTCAACCGCGCAGACACGGCCTGCACATGGCAATCAGGATTCAGCACCTCTAACCGCGCGCCCATGACCTGCGCTTTGCCCGCGCCAATATCGGCGGGGTTAAATTGCACTTGCCGCTGCAAGTTTGAGGCATCCACCACATCATCATCAATCAGGGTGATATGCCCCACCCCAGCCGCCGCGAGATAAAGCCCCGCCGGGCCGCCCAATCCGCCCGCGCCAATAATCGCCACCCGCGCCGCCAGCAAAGCATTTTGCCCCGCCCCGCCAATTTCGCGCAAGGTCAGATGCCGCGCATATCGATCAATTTGAGACGGGGTGAGAGCCATAGGCCCGTCTTAAACCATCTCTCCGGCTTTGGGTAGCGCGTAAAGACCTCGCTTAGCTCAGCCCTAAGAAATAAAGCGCCAACATATAAATCAACGGCATTGTCACGATGGAGAGCAAGGTTTGCACCGCGATGAGATTTGCCGAAAAAGGCGCATCCCCGCCGAGTTGCCGCGCAAGAATATAACCATTTGTTGCTGTCGGGGAGGCTGTGCAAATCACGGCGACCAAAAGATGCATCTCCGGTAAGCCTATCAAAAGGCCGAGGCCTAAAGCGGAGAGCGGCAACCCAGCAAGGCGGATGACAGACCACATTAATGTCCGCACCCCAGAGCCTTTCAGCGCCGTAAAATCCACCCCAGCCCCGGCTGTCAGCAAGCCCAGTGCAATCACCGACTGACCCATCAACCCCAGCGTTTTATCGGCAACACCGCTCGGCGCAAGTCCAGCCAGGTTCAACCCCGTGCCAATGATACAGGCGATAATCAGCGGATTAGTCGCCAGACCCCGCAAGATATTCGGCTTATAACCCGGCGTGTCCGACGCCTCGCTATCGCCGTATTTTATCAAGGCCCCGACGGAGAAAATATTGGCGAAGGGGATCATCAACGCCGCAGAAATCGCGACCAGCGCGAGGCCTTCACCGCCAAATAAAGCCCCCGCGATAGACAGGGCGACAAAGGCGGTCCAGCGCACATTGCTCTGGATAATCGAGCCTTTGGCGGGCAGGCCGTTTTTCGCGCGCGCCATAAGGCCAAACAGGGCGAGCAGGATTTGCGCCCCGACCAGCGTAATGGCGAGACCCCAAGGCGCGCTATCGAGCGGCGCTTTTGCGATCTCGCGAATGATGAGCGCGGGGAACAGCAGCACATAGCTTATCCGCTCTATCCCGCGCCAACCCGCGGCGGTAATCATCTCCCGCCACGCCATAAACCGCCCGGTTCCGACGATGAGGATGACGGGAATAAGCGCGTAAATAAAAGTCATCATAACGCCGCGCCTCTATCTCAGTGAGAGATTATATCTAGCCTTATTTCGTCTTTAACGCCCAAAACGCCCGCGCGCCTCAATGTTAATTAGAGGGGTATTAGGGCTCCATCTCCTCTTCCTCCATGTCCTCTCTCATCTCCCGCATAGCGGTAAAGCGGGCGCGCAGACCCGTCTCTATCTCGGT
>CAZNXP010000052.1:0-10238 GCA_964576955.1 uncultured Algimonas sp. | reverse complement strand
GTCCGCTCGCCAATGGCGCGACGACGCTCATGTTTGAAGGCGTTCCGACCTATCCCGATGCCTCGCGTTTTTGGCAGGTCTGCGACAAGCATAAGGTCACGCTTTTTTATACAGCCCCCACAGCCATACGCGCGTTAATGCGCGAAGGCGAGGCGCTCGTTAAATCGACATCCCGTAAAACGCTTAGGTTGCTTGGCACCGTTGGCGAGCCGATTAATCCTGAGGCGTGGGAGTGGTATTTCCATATTGTGGGCGAGGGCCGCTGCCCCATTGTCGATACATGGTGGCAGACAGAAACGGGCGGTGCGATGATTGTGCCGCTACCGGGCGCGACAGATATGAAACCGGGCGCAGGGAGCCATCCATTTTTTGGCATTGTTCCGAAGTTAGTGGATGCTGACGGGGTCGTCCTTGAAGGCGAAACCGAAGGCAATCTCATCATCACGGATAGCTGGCCGGGCCAAATGCGGACGGTTTACGGCGATCATCAGCGTTTCAAAGATACGTATTTCGCCGCCTATCCCGGTAATTATTTTACGGGTGATGGATGTAAGCGCGATAAGGACGGTTTTTACTGGATTACGGGCCGCGTTGATGATGTCATCAATGTCTCGGGTCACCGTATGGGCACAGCAGAAGTGGAAAGCGCGCTCGTCTCTCATGACGCCGTCGCAGAGGCCGCGGTTGTCGGCTATCCGCACGATATTAAAGGGCAGGGCATATATGCTTATGTGACGGTTCGCGCCGATGTGGACGCAAGTGACGCGCTTTATAAAGACCTCGTCAAACATGTGAGATCTGAAATCGGACCTATTGCGACACCTGATTTGATACAATTTGCGCCGGGATTGCCCAAGACACGGTCAGGCAAAATCATGCGGCGTATCTTGCGAAAAATTGCTGAAGATGAATTCGGAAATCTTGGAGACATCTCGACTTTGGCAGAACCCGAAGTCGTCGATGAGCTTATTAAAAACCGAATGAATCGAAGTTAAAGGTTTTCGGGACTCCCTCTCGAAAAAGGGGCGCTCTTATCCCATGGAGCATCTCCAAGCTTGGCGCTCATTATTTCTCATTCCCATGAGTAATGAGCGCCTTTTTGTTTGCGGTTAAGAATCCGACCTAAGCCCTCGAAGCCATAGCAACTTTAGTTTTCGCTGCCTATTACTAAAGCGGAATATGAGAACAGCCCGGCTCACGTCAAACTGAGCCAGGCTGCTTGCGCCCCATTACATTTGCGCCCCGATTGTGGAGGTTGACGCGCCGGGTGCTCCTAGTGGGAGAAGCATAAGCATAAATATAGATTTTTAAGGGACGACATAACCCTAGTTTAAGGGGTTCAAATCCAATCAGTCTTAGTGTTAGGTCAACGGGCTTTTAAGACAGTCAGGATAAAATTATAAAACCCCAATGACCAAGCTGCCGATAGCCTTATCCAACTTACTCGTGCTGGTAACGCTATGCATTTTATGGGTCGTTCTATCACCCGGTGGATTTGAGCTCGGTAAGTATAAAGTAGAGGCCGAGAATATTCGTTTTACGCCTGCCTCTGCGTCTTATCTTCAACATGATTATGTTGATCTTGATTCCGCTCAAGCGCATGGCAAACAATTCAAAGATAAGACTTACCCGCGCCGGTATAATTTCAATTTCGATGAAAATGAGCCGGTAGAGGGCCCTAAATCCATTTTTATCCCAAGCGCGTCCGATGAAGCTGTTGTGCTGTTTAATGGTGTGCCTTTTGCGGAGTCGGAAGCGGCTCAGTTTTTTGCACCCGGTCTGGGTCGGTCAAATATATTTACGGATATTCCGCGTTACGCCCTTACGCCAGGGAATAACCGGGCCGATATTCATTATATGACGGATGGCAAAAGGGCCGGTTTACGGGAAGTTTTTATTGGCCCAAAAGACCGATTAAATCACATTAAAGCCAAGCAGACACGATTATTTGCGATCGTGCCCAAAATTGGTGTGACCCTTTCCCTTTTGGCCTGCCTAATGTGCCTCATCGGTGTTTTATTTGGGAAATTTGGAAAACCCTTCGCAATTTTAGGCGGGGTAGCCGCTCTTGTTTTTACGCAGTTTATTTTATCTCTGGATATGGCGAATTGGGCGGCTTTGACCTTTCATCGGCAGTTTTCGATTTTGTTGCCGCTCCTAGGAATGATATTACTAGCGCTTTGGTGGTTCACAGATCGCAGGCGACAAAAGCTCGAAGTTTTCTACCTACCCGCCATTTTTCTTTTTGCTGTTTTGGGACAACTTTATGGGGCTTTAGCTAGTATATGGCCTAACCCCATGCCCGGCGTATTGTCAGGTTCATTACTGAGCCTAACCTCCATTTTGCCCTTATTGCTGATTTGGCCGCTCTTTAATATTTTAACCGATCTATCAGAACGCCGATCCATTATTCAGGCGCTCTCTATGCAAGTGACTGAGCAGGAAAAACTACTTGATGATAAAAGCCGAGTGATTGCGACCGAAATGCAAAAACGCGCAGTTCTTGAAGAACGCCAGCGTTTCACCCGAGATATTCATGACGGAATTGGAGGGCAATTATTGAGCTTGCTATTGAAAGTCCGTTCAGGCCGCGTGGGTATAGAGGGCGTGGCCAATGAAATACAGGCGGGGATTAATGATCTACGCCTCGTCGTTGATGCGATGGACCATACGGGGGATAATCTTAATATGGCATTGGCCACATTCAAAGCCCGTACAGAACGCCAGCTCGAGGATGCTGAGATTAAGTTTGTTTGGGAACTGGAAGAACCGCTTGCATTTGACCTTGAGGCAACCCGAGACATTCTCAATTTATATCGCCTCATGCAGGAAGCCGTTAGCAATGCCATTCGGCATGGCAAGCCAGATTCAATTCGAATTTCCATAGCTATGGAAAAAGACAATTTACGATTGACGATTTTAGACGACGGTAAAGGGTTTGATGTCGCCGATGTCAAAGCCGGGAAAGGCCTAACAAATATGAAGAGCCGTGCCGAACGGTTAGGTGCTGAGTTAGTTATAGTTTCAGAGCCCGGCTCTGGGACTGAATTACAGCTCAGCCTTAAACCTAGAGCTTGATAATACCCAATTGTAAGGCTTCAAAAATAGCCTCACTTTTTGAATGTACTCGCAGTTTAGCATAAATGGCTTTGACGTAGTCATTAATGGTGTGAACCGATAATTCCATCATCTCTGCCGTTTCTTTATATGACAAGCCTTTTGCAAAATAAGTGAGGATTTCTCGCTCTTTCGTTGAGAGCGTGTCTGATTGAGGTATCGGAGAATTTTGCCCATTTCCCAAGAGGCTTAAAAGATGTGTTGCCGCCTCCGGGCTTATGGGATTTGCGCCCGCTAAAGTTTGTTCGATATTTTTTATTATCATGCGGTCTGTGGAATCTTTTAAAAGATATCCATGTGCTCCGGCCTCTAGTGCAGTAATGACGCTCGTGCGGTCTCCTAGAACCGTTAGGACCAAACACTTACAGTCGGACTTACTAGTGACAGAGCGAATGAAATCCACGCCATTGCCATCCGGCAATTGCAAATCCACGAGGCAAAGATCGGGGAGTGGGTCGTTTTCTAGATGTTTTAAAGCTTCCGAGACATGTGTTTCGCCGAATAAAAACTCGAAACCCTCAGCTTGCTCGACGACATAGGCGAGATATGCCTGCATGTCAGGATCATCTTCCAGAACGGCGATTTTCCACATCTTATTCGTCATTTTCGGCTTTGTATTCGGGACGAATATCCCAGCAATTATGATGGGGGCCATCCTTAAATCCGACCCAAAATTCCGTGTGATTTTTCGGCGTCTGACCTAGGCCGATGATATGGCCTTCCCATCTTCCATCTTTACCATTGAGATGACGCCAGCTATCTCCAAAATGTTTTGCGCAAAAACGATCGACATCATCTTCTGTCGCAAAAGAACTGCCAGAAACTGCGGGGGTAAAGTCAATATATCCGCCGCTCCACATCAAACGTACTTCACCATAATCGTCTGGGACGGGGAGGTTTTCATCTTTGATACAGGCGACGGGACGTTCCAGTTCGCAACTTAGACAACCGCCTGTTCCGCAGATTTTTCCATCGATAACGGCGTTAGTTAAATAGATATGGCCTGCCGGAAGATTCTCTACATGCTTATTTGAAAAATAATGTGTCGGGCTAAAAACGAACCCTTTTTTCTCTTCCGGTTCCAGACATAAGGCAAATCCAATAAAGTCGACCAATGTGTCATCCGAAATTTCGACGTTAAAAAATTCATTGGGTTTTTGGTCTCTTATCCCGGACAATAAATGTGGAAAATCTACCTTGGGGACATATTGGGTTTCATCGAGTGTTTTAATTGCAAGCTTTTCTAAGTCTGCCCAGTAATAAGAGTCCGTCTGTTGCCATCCCGCTCCTTTTAGTTCTGCAGGATTGGAAAGATGTAAAAATCTTCTAAGCCTTTGTTCCAGTAACGACTCCGACGTTATAGACAGCATGAGTCCATCGTTTTTTATAGATGCAATTTCTTTCAGTCCAATTGCAATAATGCCGTGATATGTGCCGGTAGGAATAATAAAATCATCGGTGAATCTCTTGTCCAATCCAAGCTCATCATAGTCACGATATTTATAATCAGTTAGGTTTTCCCATCTCTTGTGCCCTGGGTTTACAACTGCAGTCTCCTCGCCATCTGGACTGTAATTATCTTCAATCCCGCCCATAACGATGTATTTAGTTTCTGCTGGACGGCACCGGTAAGTTTCGAGCCGTTCAGTCGCAGACATAAAGGTGTTTTCGGGTTCACCGGATTGTGATTCCGGTTCGATGAGTCCTGTAATAAGTGCAAAGCTTAACAAACCCGCCGCGCCAATTAGGACCCCAAAGAAGAGACAAAAACTGACAAATGATATACTGTGGCGCTGCATCTCCCCTAATTTCCCTTAGAATTTTTCTGTATTAAACAGCCCCTTGCGAAGCTTAGGTGTGAATTACGGGAATGAGAACCCCTTAAATTAGGGGAATTGGCTTCGGACCTAAATATGGGAACGGTATCGTGGAAGACATTTATATCCGATTGAGTCCGGCTGCAGAACAGGTTTAAAGCGAAGCTGTGGAAAGCAAAGAGAAATACTCCCCGCTTAGGCTTATGTGGTTGTGCACTGGGGTTTTATGCCTTGGGCTGGGGGCTATCGGTATATTTATCCCGCTCCTGCCGACGACCATATTTATTTTGATTGCGGCTTTCGCTTTTGCCCGGTCCTCGGACAGGCTGCATGACTGGTTAATGTCGCACCGCCTTTTCGGACCTGTCATCCAAAATTGGCAAAAACACGGCGCGGTAAGCCGGAGAGGAAAAATATTTAGCACCGTCTCCATGATTTTGATCGTGGTGATTTCTTTTCTTCTGGGCGCCCCGCTTTGGTTGATTTCTTTGCAAATGCTCATACTTGTCTGCGTCGCAATTTTCTTACTCACGCGCCCCTTACCGCCGAATGAAAACCTATGATTTCCGTTTCTGAAGCTCTTTCTATTTTATCGGCGCATGTGCCGGTTACGCCTAGTGAATTGGCGGGTTTGGACGATGCTCTTGGGCGGATATGCGCGCAAGATATTCTCGCGAAGGTCACGCTGCCGCCGCGCGACGCCTCCGCCATGGACGGCTATGCTGTCCGCTTAGAAGATGTTCGCTCATCGAGGGTAAGTTTAAAAGTCATTGGCGAAGTTCCAGCGGGGTCAGAATTCGGGGCCGTTGTCGGGAAAGGAGAGACCGTTAGAGTGTTTACAGGCTCTCCAGTTCCCAAGGGCGCGGACCATATTATAATTCAGGAAAATACCATCCGCAGCGGGTCGTCTGTAAAGGTCCTGACAAGGTCCCACGCCAGCCGCCATATTCGCCGCGCTGGATTGGATTTTGCCAAGGGCGACGTCATAGTTCCCCGGTTGGCAAAATTTGGCCTAGCTGAAATCGCTCTGGCCGCTGCCGGCAATCATTCTGATGTATTGGTTTTCAAAAAACCGCATATCTCGATTTTAGCCGCTGGCGATGAACTCGTTCTTCCGGGTGCGGCGTCTTCTAATGGAGATGTCGTGAATTCTAATACTTCTGCCCTTACGGCGCTTATTAAAACTTGGGGCGGGACAGCCATAGATATGGGGCTGGCCAAAGATGACCCTTCCCCGATTGAAGCTATGTTTGAGCGGGCTAAGACAGCCGATATTCTTTTACCCGTGGGCGGGGCCTCTGTTGGCGATTATGATCATATGCGCTCCGTTTTCAAAAAAATGGGCGGCCAGATAATTTTCGAGAAAATTGCGGTGAAACCTGGCAAGCCGACATGGTTCGGCATTTTGGACGGTAAGCCTGTGTTGGGTCTTCCGGGTAATCCAGCGTCTGCTCTAGTGTGCGCGCATTTATTCCTGCGCTGTCTCATGGGCAGCCCGCCTGCGGCGGTGGTCAAAATGCGGTTAGAGGGCGGCCTGCCCGAAAATGGTCCGCGAGAGACCTATCTTCGCGCACGGGCATCATCTCGAGCCGGACAGCTTTATGTCCAGCCTTTTCCTCGGCAGGATAGCTCGCTCCTAACGCCATTTCGCGATGCTAATGTGCTGCTGCGCCGCTTGCCAAATGCGGATCCCGCGACTGAAACAGACCTTGTGGACGTGATTGAGCTCGGCTCCGGCCCTAGCGCAATGGGCGAGTGAGCGAACAGGCTGTCTCTAGGCTCGCGTTAGGCTTTATGGGCCGTCATAAAACTGTCAATAAATTGATATCTTCTTGTCATCATAATTTGTCATTTGCCTTAAACGCTTTTGGCGCGGCTCGGAATCACCGAGATGCGCGTCCTATGGCAAAATAAAGAGGTTAGGGTGACGTTTTTTGTGGCTGCTATTTTAGGCACATTCAGGCGGGCACGCCATGTTGTATCGCTTGGCAAATGCGATTCCATCAGGCTTGGCGTTAAGGTGTGGGTAAAACCGCAATCCATCTTGACTCATATGAGTTCAATGTTGACACGGTCCACGACCCCGCAAATCGCGGAAAAGGTCTCGCCGGTCGATTCGTTTTCGATTTTTAGACATTCACTGGAGAAAAATAATGTTTAAGAAAATTCTACTGAGTGGCGTCGTCGCATTTGGTTTGACGGCATGTGGAAATGGCGGCGCTGATGCGCCTGATACGGCCGTTATAGATAAGGCGGCGGCTAAAGTTGAGACGGCGGCAGCGACAACAGGCCGTGACCAGATTAAAATCGTTGGGTCTTCAACCGTTTATCCTTTTGCAACAACTGTGGCCGAAAATTTCGGGCGGAGCACCTCATTTAAGACGCCGATTGTGGAATCAACAGGCTCAGGCGGCGGTTTGAAGCTCTTCTGCTCTGGCTTGGGTGATAATTATCCAGACATCACAAATGCGTCTCGTCGCATTAAGGGCTCCGAAGTTGAGCGCTGCGCTGAAAACGGTATCAATGACATCGTCGAAGTTAAAGTCGGCTATGACGGCATTGTGGTTGCCAATTCGACCAAATCTGACCGCATGGAATTATCATTGCGCGAGATTTATTTGGCGCTTGCGAAAGATGTGCCTGATGGAAAAGGCGGTCTTAAGCCAAATGATTATGTGAACTGGAGCGATATCAATCCAGCTTTGAAAGATACGAAGATTGAGATCATGGGACCGCCTCCGACATCTGGAACGCGCGACGCTTTTGTTGAGCTTGCCATGGAAGGCGGATGTCAGACTTTTGATTGGATCAAAGCCTTGAAGTCGACAGATAAGAATAAATATAAGGCGATTTGTCATGCCTTCCGCGAAGATGATGGGTTCATCGAAGCGGGTGAGAATGATAATTTGATTGTACGTAAACTCAACGCCAACCCAAATGCGCTTGGTATTTTTGGCTTTGGCTTTTTGGATCAGAACGGCGACAGTGTTCAGGGGAGTGTCGTGAACGGCACGCCGCCAACCTTTGAGAACATTTCAGATGGGTCTTATCCGGTTTCTCGCTCTCTTTATTTTTATGTGAAGAAAGACATGGTCGGAGCCGTGCCGGGAATCACCGAATATTTGACCGAATTCACGAGCCCGCGTGCGAGCGGCGAAGATGGATATCTTTCCGAAAAAGGCCTCATTCCGATGAATGCGGCAGAGCATGCACAGTGGCGCTCCAAAGTGCGGGCGCTTGAAACGCTCAGTCTTAATTAATGCCAAGCTCGCGTGACTTTACATTGCGGCGGTCAAACCGCCGCAATCAGATTAAAGAATATGGGATTCAGGCCGTCCTGATTGCGTGTTCTTTTGTCGCGATTTTTACGACTATCGGTATCGTTGCGTCCTTGGCATTTGAAGCCTTTCATTTTTTTAGAAAAATACCACTAACAGAATTTCTCTTCGGGCTCGAATGGAGCCCGCAGACAGCCCTGCGAGATGACCAAGTTGGCGCCAGCGGTAAGTTCGGCGTACTACCCCTTTTATCTGGTACGCTTTTAATCAGTTTTATCGCCATGTGCGTGGCGACCCCCTTGGGTATTTTGTCAGCTGTTTATCTCGCGGAGTTCGCGAAGCCCAAAACGCGCAATTTGATTAAACCCATGCTTGAGCTTTTGGCGGGTATTCCGACTGTTGTTTACGGATTTTTCGCAGCCCTTGTCATTGCCCCGATTATTCGCGGAATGGGGTCTGGGGCTGGATTTCAAATTTCATCTGAAAGCGCGCTGGCCGCTGGTCTCGTTATGGGGATTATGTTGGTGCCCTTTATTTCGTCCCTCTCTGACGACGTTATCAATGCGGTCCCGCAAGCGCTGCGCGATGCGTCTTATGGTATGGGCGCAACGGAGACTGAGACCATCACGAAAGTGGTTCTGCCCGCAGCGACGCCCGGTATTATCGGAAGCCTATTGCTTGCGATTTCCCGCGCTATTGGCGAGACGATGATTGTGGTGATGGCGGCAGGTCTTGCCGCAAATCTGACCGCTAACCCGTTTGAAGCGGTGACGACTATGACGGTTCAGATTGTGACCTTGCTTACCGGGGACCAAGAATTTGATAGCGCCAAAACATTGGCCGCCTTTGCGATTGCGCTCTTCCTTTTAGTTCTGACCCTAGGCTTGAATATCGTAGCCCTGAGAATTGTCGATAAATACAAGAAGAAATATGCCTGATTATCTTCTCACGACATCGCCGCAAATGGCCAAACGCCATAAGCGGCATTCAAGGTTTAAATGGTATGGGCGGATCGCAATTGCGATTTCAATTTCGTTCATGCTGTTCATGTTTATTGCGATCTTCGGTCGCGGTGCAGGGGCTTTCCAAAAGACAATGGTTGGCGTTGATGTTGAGTTTGCGGAAGCGGTGATTGACCCTCAAGGCACCCGCGTTGAGATGGATCTCAAACAAGCCAATTATAAGCCGCTTATATTGACGGGACTACAAGAGGTCGTCCCGGGCGCGACGGAACGTAAAGCGAGAAACCGTCTCTATAAGCTGGTTAGCGGCGGCGCGGCTTTTGATTTGGGCGAGCGGGTTGCATTGAACCCAGATATGATTGGCACAACCCAGCGCGTTTGGATTGCGGCGTCCTCCGAAGTCGACCTATATATCAAAGGTAAGATTGACGCGGACTCAGATGAGGCTGTCCGCCGGCTAAAAGATCAGGATGTTGCTTGGGTCAATCAGCTAAAGGATGCGGGACGCGTAAAGAAAAAATTTAACCGCGTGTTCTTCACCAGCGGAGATTCGCGCGCGCCTGAAATGGCCGGGATTTTAAGCGCGGCTTTAGGCTCATTTTTTAGTCTTTTGGTTTGTTTTTTAATCGCCTTCCCATTGGGTATTTTGACGGCTGTTTATCTTGAGGAATATGCGAGAAAAACCCGCCTGACCAATTTGATTGAAGTGAACATCAATAATTTGGCAGCTGTTCCGTCCATCGTGTTTGGTCTTTTGGGACTGGCTGTCTTTTTGAATTTCTTTAACCTGCCGCGCTCCACCCCGCTGGTCGGCGGAATGGTGCTGGCCTTGATGACCTTGCCGACGATTATTATCGCCTCGCGCTCGATTTTGCGTTCAATCCCGCAAAGCACGCGGGATGCTGCGATGGGCCTAGGGGCCAGTAAAACGCAAACGACATTTCATCATGTTGTGCCTTTGGCCATGCCGGGCATGCTGACAGGGACGATTTTGGGCATGGCGCGGGCGCTTGGCGAAACCGCGCCTTTGCTGATGATTGGTATGGTGGCCTTTATTGTTGATA
>CAZNXP010000051.1:0-10627 GCA_964576955.1 uncultured Algimonas sp. | reverse complement strand
GGATATATGTACCACTGCCTCGGATACACAGAAAAGAGTCATAAACTTTACTATATTCCCACCTGCCGCTTTAACGCCTCGGCGCTAATGGCTAAATCTATTGCAACCAGAAACCTTTAAAGGACATCATGCTTTACCTCGACAATCGCCCACTTAATCCGTCTCGTCGTCATGCAGCCAATGGCCCCGACCGTTTTTACCAATGGCGCGGCTTTTTTGATGATAATTCCGAGTTAGACGACATCGTTCAAATTATCGAAAAAGAATTTACTGATAAAGGGACGTCAGATCATATTGATCGTTATTTCCTTTTACCTGGCCGCTCAAATACCATCACAACGCTCTGTGATAATGAGACACTGGAAGTTCACACCATGGTTTCTGCTGACGGCTCACTCGAGAAGTGGGAACGCAGCGTGAAAACGACTTTCCCAATGAAACGGACTACGGCGTCTATTATCGGCACATATGTTCCAAAATTCCGCGGGTCTTGTTCTTCCGTTGCAGATGCGGAAAGCCTGACGGATGCGCTGTCCAAAAAATCGCGCTATTATGAAGCGAACCTCAATCGCCGTCATTATGAGCGCAATGGCGTCTCTGTAGAAATCGAAAATATCGATGTGCATGGGAAGAAGAAAATCTCAATTGCATTGCGCTCTGAAAATCCAGAAGCTCTGAGCGGTGAAGTGAATGCCCTCGGATTAAAAGCCTCTGAAAATACGCATTTTGGGAATTACCTAAACGATCTCTAATCCCTGATTAGGGCTACAGGTTTGAATAGCCTAAAGGCGCGGCTCGTCACTTGAACGGCCGCGCTTTTTGATTCAAAGAATACAACCATATGTCAGTCTCCGGCACACATAACCAACCGCTTGTCCTGCCCCCATTGCCGATGGGGGTTCGTCCGTTTCGTCCGCCGGTCCTCATGCGCGATCAGATGGTGCAGACCATTCTCGCAAGCTTGAAGTACCGCAAAAAGGGAACGAACCCGATGGTTGAGGCTGGCCGGGATATCATTTTGGATTGCGATGACGGCGTGCGGCTCAAGGGGAGCTATTCACCTCATCCCGCGAATAAGGCCTTGGTGATTTTCCTCCATGGCTGGGAAGGCTCTCAAGATAGCACTTATGTTGTGGCAGCGGGACGGCGTCTTTATGAGCGCGGCGCGTCTGTCTTTCGGCTGAACTACCGCGACCACGGCGATACGCATGAGCTCAATGAAGGGCTGTTTTATTCGACCCTATTCAACGAAGTTTTTGAGGCCGTCAAACAAGCGGCGAAAAAGGCGGACGGCGCGCCCGTTTATATTGTCGGCTTCTCATTAGGCGGTAATTTCGCGCTGCGTATTGCGCGCTCGTTACGGGATTTATCCATCCAAAATTTAAAGCATATTTTCGCAATTAGCCCTGTTATTGACCCGTGGGGCGCGGCGCCGCTTGTCGATTTAAACCCGCTTTATCAGCGATATTTTCTGAAAAAATGGACGCGCTCCTTGCGCAAGAAACAGGCCCTCTATCCGGATATTTATGATTTTGGCAAGATACTCTCACAGCGGACAGTTTTAGGGATACTTGAAAAAATCTTACCCCGTTATTCTGAATTTTCGGATTTGAAATCTTATTTCGATTCCTATCGTCTCGATAAGCGGGATTTGGAAAATTGCCCTATACCGCTTTCGCTGATTTCAGCTGCGGATGACGGTATGATACCTGTTGAAGATTTGCTGGGTTTGAAATTAAATCACCGGGCTCGCCGCATCATTCATCCGCATGGAGGGCACAACGGATTTTTCCAATCCCTAAAGGGGCCGACTTGGTATGATGATTATATTGAGCAAGTTATGAAACGGGACGCCGCATGATTTTCGTCTATATTATCGGAGGCATTTTCCTCCTCTTCGTGCTCCTCGGCTTGGTCAGCCAAAAGGGCGAAGCGCCGGGCCTTCAGAATGGCCGCTTGGCCGAACCTAGCAGCAAACCTAATTGTGTATGTTCGGAATCCGATACGCAGTCAGAGCGGGCGATTGCGCCGATTAAGGGCAAGGTCGCGGATGTGCTGCGTGCAATTGAAGCAACGGGCGGCACAATAACCTCGCGGTCTGATGACTATCTCTCCGCCACCTATATGAGCCCCCTCTTTAAGTTCGTAGATGATGTTGAAGTCAGGCAAGATGGAGAACATTGCCAAATTCGTTCATCAAGTCGCGTGGGATATTCCGATAGAGGGGTAAATCGCAAGCGGGTTGAAACTATTCGGCGCGCGGTGCAATCAAAAGTATCGCCAGAAACGTAAGTAAGACAATAAGTAAAAGGACGGCGCCAAACGGGTGCGTCTCCAAAGGAATTAGAATTTATGTCAGATAAGCACTTAAAAGCGAAAAAAGTCGACCATGCCCGGTTGAAAGAGCTTGTCCGCGAAATGCTCATCGCTTTGGGGGAAGACCCGGACCGTGAAGGCCTTTTAGAAACGCCCCGCCGGATTGCGAATTTCTGGCGAGAGTTCATTGAATATGATCCGGGCAAACTCAACACGACGTTTTCCTCCGTTAAACATAACCAAATGGTGGCGGTGACGGGCATGCGCGTTTGGTCAATGTGTGAGCATCATATGCTGCCTTTCTGGTGCGATGTCTCGGTGGCATATATCGCAGAAGATAAGGTCTTGGGCCTGTCTAAATTTGCGCGTATTGCCCATAAAAATGCGCATGCTTTGTCATTACAAGAAAAGCTGGTCGCCGATATTTCTGATGATCTTAAGAAATTTTTGGGAACGGATAATGTGGCCGTTATGGCCAAAGGCGAGCATCTTTGCATGACCATGCGCGGTATCCGCACGCCGCACCGCATGATATCCTCTTCTTTGGATGGTCAGTTCCTTCAATCTGATACCAGAGCAGAATTTATGGCTTTAGTGAATGCGAGTGACCCAAGTTAAGGACTAAATTAAGGAGAGTGACATGACGAAATTAACGGGCCAATGCCTCTGCGCAAAAGTGAAATTTTCCGCCGATGGCGACGTCATTATGCAAGCCAATTGTCACTGTACAGATTGCCGTCAATCTAGCGGCTCCGCCTTTGCGACCTTGGTTTTCATGAGTAAGGACGATTTAAATATCCAAGGTGAAGTGAAGACATTTGATCATGTTGTTGATAGCGGAAATACGCTGACAAAAACATTTTGCCCAAATTGCGGGTCTCAACTCTTTACGGCCAATGAAGCCCGCCCAACCGCCATAGGTATTCGGGCCGGCACGCTGAATGAGCATGAGGAAGTCAAACCTCAGTTCAATGTATTCGCGAGCAGCAAAATGTCCTGCACCCACCTGGATCCTGAAATTCCAGCCTTTGATAAGATGCCGGGTTAGAGCCGAATTAAACGATTTCGCTTATTTATTTTCAAGCAAAGGCTCGTAAGTTTCCCCAATAAAAAGCGGGGTATTGGTGTCCCGAATTTTATCGACCCATGTTTGGTTGGATTTTGATAAATTAGGCTGCGGCGCCCTTAGGATAATTTTTTGAATGCGGTTAGGATGGCGCAAGATGGCGTCATGATAAATATGGGCGTCATGCTGCCCTGTATCTCCGAGCAGAATGAAGGATAAATCAGGGTTGGCTTCTAAAATCGCGTCAATGGCGTCACCTTTATGATTGCCATGTGTGCCTGTGATAAATTTTGTGTCGGAAATGCCTAAGTCTCTGAGAAATTTTGGCCCTCTGACCAGGCCGGCCCGGTCAAAAATTTCGGTCAAAAATCCATGAATATTCCAAGGTGAGGAACTGACATAATAAACGGGGTTCACCCCCGCATGGAGATTAGAAATCAATTGAACCGCATCCGGATAGACATGACGAGATTGCGCATTTCCGGTCATAGAATTCCAAAGATTACGTCGCAGGCTCCAGGCATCTGTCTTGATTAGAGTATCATCTATATCTGAAATTACGCCGTATTCTGCGGACGGCGAGGGAATGAGCGCCGTCAGCTCGGTACGGGTCTTATCTTCGCAAAAACAAATTTCATAAGACCCCCATCCCGCTTTGCCATTGCCGCGCGGGAGGGTCAGTTCAAAATAACCTTCCTCATCGCTCAAGGTCTCGATGTCGCCGCAGCAAATAAGAACGTCTGACATTTCTCTTGTGTTGAACAAGGCCATCATGGATTTGAAATTGGTCCATAAGGTTGGATCTTCTTCGAGTTCCTCAACGGCCTCGACCCCGCGCCGGGTTAAAACGCGGCCCCGTAAAATTATTTCTCTCGGCGTCGCGTGACCAAAATAAGGATCAACTTCAATTTCGCCATATTCGCGTTTGGGCCGAACCGCATCAAAGACACGTTCACAAACGGAGGCAATTCGGGCAAGATAGATTTTAGGGTTCATTGATAAGTGGTGGTAAACCCACAGCTAACTTTGCGTTGACAGATAGAGTGATGTTAGACTTTTGGCGACGAGGTGCAACTTGTTAAGCGGCAAATTTATATGAAAATATAACGCGCTTGTGTTCTTTATAAAGAACGATTGGTTCCCTATATAGTATATTGAAACACAACAGCTGTGCGTCTATTGGGCGCGCGAAACAGAAATCAGGATGATTCTCCGCCATGTCTAACGCCCCTACTGAGGAAAAAGTTCTCTCCGTTGAGCACTTCACGGATAGGCTATTTGCTTTTTCAATAACGCGTCCCTCATCTTTCCGCTTTCGGACAGGTGAGTTCATTATGATTGGATTGCCAAAAACTGAGAATCAGAAGCGGCCTGTCATGCGCGCTTATTCCGTCGCGTCCCCAGCTTGGGATGATAAATTAGAGTTTTATTCGATTAAAGTTGAGGACGGCCCTCTAACATCACGCCTGCAAAAAATTGAAACGGGAGATACGGTGCTATTAGGCCGCAAGCCCGTTGGAACGCTTGTTTTAGATGCGCTATTGCCCGGCAAACGTCTATGGATGTTTTCGACGGGAACAGGTTTTGCGCCCTTTGCCTCTCTCGTGCGCGATCCAGAAACCTATGAGCGTTACGACGAAGTGATTGTGACCCATACCTGCCGCGAAGCCGGGGAGTTGCAATATTCCCAGCGCTTAGTGGATGATTTGATAAATGATCCTTTGGTCGGCGAAATGGTTGTTCGTGAAGATGGGAGTTCTCGCCTGAAACTTATCACATCGCTGACGCGCGAAGAGCATCCGCTAAAGGGCCGCATTACGACCCTTATAGAAACAGGAAAACTGTTTGAGGAAGCGGGAACGCCTGAGCTAAATCCTGATACGGACCGGGTTATGATTTGCGGGTCCAAAGCAATGATTGATGATACGGCGGCTTTGGTCGAAACATTTGGACTCAAAGAAGGGTCTAATTCACAACCTGCTGAATTTGTCGTCGAAAAGAGTTTTGTCGGCTAACCGCCAAACTCTCCTAGGGTTAAGAGCGACACGCGAACGCCAATACCTGAATTATTGCGAATAGCATCATTATCGAACCTGCTCTCCGTGTAGAGCAGCTCGATGAGCGTGCAATCATCTTTATATTGTATTCCAAAGGCTTGTCTGCGCGTCGTATCCGTGTCCAAATCACGGGTCAAAGAATAGCTAGCGCTCCAATTTTTTGTCGCATTGAACCTCACCCTTCCTGTGATTTCTTCAGGGGGGGCATCTAAGGTGTCAACCAGATCGCTACTGGCATTATTGAGGCGGAAATAGCGAGCGGAGCCTTCAACCCATTTCGTTCTCAGGCGCGCGGATGAGTCAATTCGGGTTAAGGAATTTGTGTCTTCATTATATCGTAATCTGGTCTGACTTGTGAAATTGCGTCCCAAATTTAGCGAGGCTTCCCCAACAATATCAGATTGATCGCCTTCAAGACCAGACCCGAGTAAGAAACCTCCGTCTTCA
The DNA here is from genome assembly GCA_964576955.1 of uncultured Algimonas sp. Lineage (GTDB taxonomy): Bacteria > Pseudomonadota > Alphaproteobacteria > Caulobacterales > Maricaulaceae > Litorimonas. Next base: position 4,741 of record CAZNXP010000051.1, on the reverse strand, counting down.
CTTGATAACCCATCAATCGCTTGTCCATCTCCGCCAGAGGCAAAAGACTGACCGACAAAGAGGTTCGCAGAGCTGTCTTTCCCCCAAGCGGCCGACAAAGTGCCGCCAACGTCAATCCGCGTGCCCTCCTGCCAGAAATCAAATCCGGATGATTTGTTGGATTGCCAAAGTAAGGCCGCGGTCAGGTCGGCATTGCCCGCATCTTCGGTGAAAATCAGATCCGCTGCGCCGCTATTCGTAAACTCGTCTAGTTTGGCATCACCAAAGCTCTGGGTGACTTGGACACGGGGTTCGAGCACCCAAGAGACAGTTTCACCAGCTTTAATAAAGGGATAGCGTATATCCACACCGACCTGGCCTAATGTACGGTCAAAGCTGTTGCTTTCACCTCCAGGAATATCATCTTCATCAGGTTCAATATCGTAGTAATCTGCGCGAATATTGGCAAAGGGTTTTACTTCAATCCCGCCGGGCGCAATCCAGCTTTTACCATAATCGAGCCCCGCTGTAGCGCGGGTATAATCAGACCCTGTATCCCGTGTTAAAACAGTTAAATTCCCGCTGGCTTTAAGGCGCCCGTTTAAAACAGGATCCGTTAAATAATGCTCGGCTTCCAATCGCGGAGCAATAACAGGCAAAGCGCCGTCATCCGTTTGTGTAAAGACGAATTGATTGTCTCCAACTTCGGTAATGCGGTCGCGGCGATCTTGAAAGGCGACGGAAGAGGCCGTCAATCTTGTGTTGTCATCTTGGCCAACGATAAAAGCTTGTGAGGTATTTCGCCGTGACTCGCCTTCATAGAGGCCTTGTGTTTCTCTTTCCTCGCTTAAATTATAGCGGGTTAAATAATTATCATCGGAGGTGAGTTGTAGCCCGAATCCATAGGTCCAAAAATCAGTTGGCGCGAAAAGGCCTTTGGCATTGAGGTGGCCGCGAAGCTCTCTGCCGATAGGTGCGTTGTCGGGGTCTTCAAAGGCCGAGGCGTCATTAAAGGCGTCGCCATCATTGTCAAAAATACTGCCATAGGTGAAACTCCCAGAGGCTTCGATCCGGCCCGTATGAAATTGCCGGGCAACGTCTACGCCTAGCAGTGGATTCACCTTTGAATAGACCCGCGGCGTAATTGTCGCTTCGGTATAATCATCAATTGCCCAGTAATAGGGAACGCGGGCATTTAATCCTGTGGATCGGGAGTAGCCGCCAAATGGTGCTAAAATGCCGCTGGCGCGTTCTGCGCTCGGGTCAGGATGGGCCAAATATGGGCTGTAGAAAACTGGGAGGCCGAATATCTCAAAGGTCGCGTCTCGGTATTGCACTGTACGCGAGTCGTTATCTTGCGTGACTTGCCGCGCCTTGATCCGCCAACTTGGGTTCGGGTTTTCTTCGCAGACTTCGCAGGCCGTATAATAAGCATTGTAAAGTTCGACTTCGCCGTCTTCTGAGCGCGCGACAAAGCGCGCTGCCGTCACGCCGCCATCGGGCAAGCGCGCAACAAAATCGGTCGCTGTCCCGGCTTCTAATTCGTTCGAGAGTTCAAGTTTGTCTGCATATTGGGAGCTACCATCGCCTTGCACCAGCACAACATTGCCGCTCGCGATGACTTTGCCCGTATCGAGATGATAGAGAACAGTATCGGCTCGTAGGGTCTTGTCTTGATAGCGGCCTTCGACTTCCCCTGACGCCGTCAATAGCTGTCCGGCTTCGTCATTTACCAGCGTATCGGCTTCCAGATAGATGATGTCAGGGTCTCTAAAAGGGCTATTGGCGGGGAGGTTCAATTCTTGATCCGCAGATTCTACGGCGCTGAATTGTGCATATGCAGGGGCTGCAAGTCCTGCTGTTGCAATCAAAACAGCGGATGCTGCGGATTTCATCCAAGTTTCTTTCAAAAAAGATTTTGGCAAAATGTCCCCAACAAATGACTCGACCAACATGAGTTACGCACATAGCCGAGCAGAAAGCTGCGGTCCATGTGAATTGCACGGATTTAGTGATTTAGAAGATTAAAAATTACCCACGCAAGAGGTCGCTATCGGTTTATAAGGCTGGATAACCCGCCCAGCGTTTGACGGTTTTCATGACAAGGCTGGATTGGATTCGGCTGACATGGGGGAGGGCCGCGATTGTGCGGCGGTAAATGCGCTCATAATCGGCTGTATTGGGAGCTGCGAGTTTTATGAGATAGTCAGCTTGCCCCGTCATCAAATGGCATTCCAAGACTTCGGGGCGAGACATGGCGGCCTTTTCAAAAGCTGACAAAATGGCGTCGCTTTGTCCTTCCAATGTGACCTCGACATAAAAGGTCATAGCAAATCCCAGTTTTTCGCCATTGAGCCTAGCGGCATATCGCTCTACCAAGCCGCGCTCTTCTAGCAGTCCAATACGGCGGTGACAGGCCGAGGCGGATAGACCGACCTTTTCTCCAATGGCGGCTGAGCTTTGGCGGCAATTGGATTGCAATTCGTGAAGAATTTTACGGTCAATTGTCGATATAGTCATAAATTATCCGGAAAATTTCGATATTTTTGCTATAATATCCTACTATTTTCATAAAATCAAAGGCGAAACTGAAGATAATCCCAAGCAAAATATGCTAGATATAGGGCGCTAAAATAGGAGAATAATATGCGTATTGGCGTCCCAAAGGAAATTAAGCCGCAGGAATATCGTGTTGGCTTAACACCCGAATCTGTGTCCGAACTCGTAGCCGATGGTCAAGAGGTTTGGGTTGAGACGCAAGCGGGCGCAGGCATAGGGGCATTGGACTCAGATTATATTGAGGCTGGTGCGAAGGTGAAATCCACCGCGAAAGAGATTTTCGCCGCCTGCGAGATGATTGTAAAAGTCAAAGAGCCGCAAGCCGTTGAGCGGGCGATGCTCCGCCCTGGACAAATTCTCTACACATATCTCCATCTCGCCCCTGACCCTGAACAAACGAAAGAACTTATCGAATCAGGCGCGGTTTGTATCGCCTATGAAACCGTAACGGATGAAAGCGGCGAGCTGCCGCTTCTAAAGCCCATGAGCCAAGTGGCTGGCCGGCTTGCGACTCAGGTCGGCGCAACCGCTTTGCAAAAGCTCGGCGGCGGGCGCGGCGTCTTGCTAGGCGGCGTTCCCGGCGTGGCCTCTGGTAAAGTCGTTGTCATTGGCGGCGGTGATGTCGGTTATAATGCGGCGCTGATGGCCATCGGAATGCAGGCGGATGTCACAATTTTGGAACGGTCAAATAAGGTGATGGAGAAGCTCGCCTATGAATTTGGGAACCAAGCGCAAGTGCGCCGCTCTACGCCGGATGGATTGGCTAAACTGCTAACAGAGGCTGACATGGTTATCGGTGCCGTCCTGATTCCAGGCGCGGCCGCCCCCAAACTTGTGACACGCGAAATGCTATCGACAATGAAAGAGGGCGCCGTCTTAGTCGATGTCGCCATTGATCAAGGCGGATGTTTTGAAACATCAAAGCCGACAACCCATGCAGACCCGACTTATGTCGTTGATGGTGTTGTCCATTATTGCGTCGCGAATATGCCGGGGGCTGTTGCGCGGACCTCGACCTATGCTTTGAATGCGGCCACTTTGCACTATGCCAAGCGTATAGCGCGACTGGGCTGGAAAGCGGCCATGCAAGAAGACCCGCATTTACTCAATGGTTTGAATGTCTGTGAAGGCAAGCTGACCTATGAGGCTGTCGCGGAAGCACAGAACTTAGATTGGGTTGAACCCGCCTCCGTCCTTTAGTCCATTTCGAAATGGTATTCGATCCAATGTTTATAATTCTCGGTTGGTCTTAACAGGCTGTCTTGCGCAAAATTTATATCATTGGGTTTGAATTGCGGCTCAATCGCGATGGCTTGGCGGGGCTGCGGCAGTCCATCTCCTGTATAGATTTGCATATCTGGCAATGAGCTGGTGACGGTCAGGCTGATGTCTCGCGATCTGAGATTTACGCTTTTCACATCTTTATAATTAGAATCCAGTTTTACACTGCCAAGAGGCAGGGACGATTGAAAATCATGCCGTGTCTGAGCGATCTGGATTTCCTCGTCGTCTGTCAATTTTGTAATTGCATTGGATTGGATGTGGAGGTCATGCCCATCAATCCTGTTGCCTCCGCTAAGATTCCAATAGGGATGCCATGTCAGATTTATGGGGGTGGGCCGATCTGTTTTGGCTTGCATGTCTAATCTGAGCCTGTTGCCAGTCAGTGAGATTTTTAGACCCGCATCAACCTCGCCCGGAAAGCCGTTAAAGCCATGCGAAGACCTATGCCGCAAAATCAAACTTTTGCTGCTGGGTGACACATCCCACATTTGCCTATCAAACCCGTTAGGCCCGCTGTGTAAATTATCAGCCCCGTCATTGGCGGCGAGTGAATACTCGGACTCATCTATTTGGAATCGTGCCCCTAGGATGCGATTGGCATTTGGACCAATCAGTCGGCCTATATAGTGCTTATCCGTTTCATAACCCTCCCAAGTATCAAAGCCGAGAGCTATGTTTCGGCCATTAGGAAGATGAAGGCTTTGCAGGATGGCTCCATGATTTAAAATAACGGCTTGGAAACCTAGTTCAGACCTCAATTTATAGGCTCTAATGGCCTGCCCATTTGCCTGCGTTCCGAACTGCCATGCATTCATCATATACCGCCCATAACTTGCTAAATGCGATGCGCAAGCTATCATTGGGTAAAAGGAGATTTTAGCGATGAATGCTCAGACTGAGAATGACGCAGCGCGCGCCG
>CAZNXP010000050.1:0-10653 GCA_964576955.1 uncultured Algimonas sp. | reverse complement strand
TTTTCGCAAGATTCCTTTTCGAGCAGGTAATACCCCTTTGGCGAGCTGCCGCGCAGGTTCAGAACGGTTTTAATCCCCTCTTCGGCAAACTTCTCAATCCGCTTTGGCGAAGGTTGGTTCTCGCGGTACATTCCGCCACCCAGCTCATGCCGATTGGAAAACCGCAGGCGTAAAAAGCCGTGGTCACCCCAAATTAGCTCCCGGCGCGCGCGTTTCCTATGGCGCGGGTTATTGAGGTCCAGCGGCGTATCGCTTAGGTCAGTCATATGGAAACGGCTAACAGGGAGGCCGCGCGTGTTCAAACGTCTTTTGCGGCGCCCCGGCGTTCAATCCACATTAGGATGGTCGGTGGCCCAATATATGCGGCTCATTAAACGCACCACGCGTTGGGAGTTTCGCTATGCAGAGCGCGTCGCCCATATCCTCGGCAGTGGCGACGGCGTCATTGCGCTGACTTGGCATTCGCGCTTTCTAATGTTGACCGCGGCGTGGGAAGCCGATGAGCTGGACCCCTATGTTATGATTTCGCGCTCGCGCGACGGCGCGGTGGTGGCCGCGACCTGCAAAGCGCTAGGCCTGAAAACAATTCGCGGCAGCCGGCCCAAAAAAGGGAAATATAAAGGCGGCGATGCGGCAGCAGCAGCAGCGCTCACTGCACTTCGGTCTGGCGGATGCGTTGTGGTGACGCCGGACGGGCCGCGCGGACCGCGTCAACGGCTTGGCGACGGACCGCTGCGCCTCTCACGCGCAACAGGCGCGCCAATTATGCCCTGCACCTTTGCCGTTGCCCGCCGCAAACAATTCGACAGCTGGGACCGTTTCATCCTGCCCAAGCTTTTCGGCAAAGGGCTCATCCTTTGGGGCTCGCCCATGACCGTGCCGCCTGAGACCGCCGACGAGGATTTAGACGCTATTCGCCTCAGCATCGAAACAGAGATGAATGACTTACTCGCTGAGGCCGATATGGAACTCGGCCATGATGCGGTGGAGCCCGCATGAGCTGGGCCTCGGCATATCGGCGCTTAATGCTGATGTTGGAACCCTTTGCAGGGTTCATCCTCAAGCGGCGCGTGAAATCTGGCAAAGAAGATAAAGCCCGAACGCGCGAGCGCAAAGGCCTGGCCTCACTCTCTCGGCCAGAGGGGACGTTAGTTTGGATGCACGGCGCCAGCGTCGGCGAAACCTCTATGCTGCTCCCGCTCATCAAGCGCATGTTAGGCGATGACCCCTCCCTGCACATTCTCGTCACAAGCGGGACCATGACTTCGGCCAGAATGATGGCAGAGCGGCTCCCGCCCCGCGCCTTTCATCAAATGGTGCCTTTGGACGGTCCGAATTTTGTATCGCGTTTCCTCGCCCATTGGCAGCCAGACCTCGCCGTTTGGGCTGAGAGCGAAATTTGGCCGAACCTCGTGTTGCAAACAAAAGAGAGCGGCGCAAAAATGGCGCTCATTAATGCACGGATGAGCCAAGACTCCGTTGACCGCTGGCGCAAAAAACGCGGCTTCGCGCGTCAGGTTTTCTCGACATTTGATATCATTCTACCTGCTGATAGTTTGACACATAATGCGCTTAAATTTTTAGGGGGGAATGTTGTCTCCCAAATCGGAAATTTGAAAACGGCCGCGCCAGCTTTGGAATTTGACGCCAAAGAATCCGCCAGATTAAGAAATGCGATTGGCCACCGGCCTGTCTGGTTAGCCGCCAGCACCCACGGTCCAGAAGAAGCCGCAATATTAGAAGCGCATATCTCTGGCCCAGGACAGCGAGCGGATGCTTTGCTCCTTTGGGTGCCGCGTCATCCCGAACGCGGAGCTGAAATTGTGGAGCTCTGCGCCGAGCACGAGCTCGCAATAAGGTCGAAAGGCGAGCCTTTAACACCTACGACATCCATCTATATCATGGACACATTGGGCGAAATGGGCCTCGCCCTAGACCTCGCGCAAGTGGCCTTTGTTGGCGGCTCTTTGCATGATAGCCTCACGGGGCATAATCCACTTGAACCTGCCCGCGCCGGCGTCCCCATCTTGACAGGACCCCATATTGCCAGCTTTACCGACCTATATGCCGAGTTCTTCAATCATAAAGCCGCCATGCGCGTGACATCTGCAAAGAAATTGGAGAAATCCGTCATGGCTTTGTTGAGAGACCCTATTGCGGCGCGGCAAATGGCAGGACGCGCGAAATTAATAGCCGAAGAAAGCGAAGGCGTCTTAACCTATACGCTGGCCAGATTGCGGGCGCTGCTATGAAGGCCCCGGATTTTTGGAACCATAGAACTGGCCCCGAAGCCAAAACTGCGCTCCGTACCGTGTTGCGGCCCTTGGGCTGGCTCTATGCGAAGGCGGCGGCGCATCGCCTCCAGACAACGGACCCCATTGATCCGGGCGTGCCCGTGATTTGTGTGGGCAATGCGACTTTGGGCGGCACGGGGAAAACGCCCGTTGTCTCCTATCTCCTCCAATCCATGCAGCGGCTCGGCGTACAAGCTCACGGATTATCGCGCGGCTATGGCGGACGCGAGAAAGGCCCAATGGCGGTAGACCCTGACCACACGGCGGCGGATGTCGGGGATGAACCCCTTTTGCTGCGCAGGCACGGTCCCGTCTGGGTGGCGGCAGGGCGGGATGAAGGCGCGATGACGGCAGTGTCTAATGGCGCGAAAGTCATTATTATGGATGACGGTCACCAAAACCCAAGCGTTGAAAAAACGCTATCCTTGCTGGTCGTCGATGCTGAAGTTGGATTTGGCAATGGCTGCGTTTTTCCAGCCGGGCCTTTGCGGGAAGATTTAGGCGCGGCCTTGGAGCGCACCGACGCGGTTATCCTGATGAAGCCGACGCCAGAATTTGAAATTTCAAACAACCTTCGCGGACAATTAGAAGGCCAAGTCGTCATTCCCGCCTATCTCGCGCCGCGCCTAAAAGCGCCGAAGGGTAAGCTCTATGCCTTTGCCGGGATTGGCCGTCCTGAGAAATTTTTTGACAGTCTTAACCGCTCAGGCGCTAATGTCGTTGAGACCAATAGTTTTACTGACCATTATAAATATAAGGATTCCGATATTGAGAGCCTTTTCCGTCTCGCCTCCGAAATGGAAGCGGGCCTAATTACGACAGAAAAAGACTATGTGCGCCTGCCCAAAGGCTACCGCAAAGGCGTGCAAATTTGGCCGGTCTCTGTTGTCTTCGAAGATGAGTTGACCCTGAGGCGATTACTGCATCCGATCATTGAGATGGCGAAATGAAATTTCGTCTCGAGGCGCTCGCCTATGATGTCGTGACAAGCCTCATGCGTCTCTTGCCATTTGGATTTGTCTCCGCGCTCGGGGCATCTATTGTGAAGATAATCGGACCGCTTACCTCCAAACGCCATATTGCGGAGACGGGGTTGCGCACCGCTTTTCCAGAAAAATCCGATACTGACATTAAAGCGCTCATGCGCTCGCATTGGGATAATATAGGCCGGACATTCGCAGAATTCCCCCTCACCCACCGCTTAAAACCCTTCGCAGAGAATAGCCGCATTGAGATAAAGGGCTTTGAGCATTTTGAGCAAAACCACCCCGCCATTATCGTCACAGGGCATTTTGCCAATTGGGAAGTTATGGCGACAGTCCTCACGCAATCCGAGCACACCACCCGCATAACCTATCGGAAAATCAATAACCCGCATATTGATGCGCGGGTAAAAAAACAGCGCGAAGCTTATGGAACGAAATTTCTTATTCAAAAATCAGGTCATGCAAGCGGTCGAGAACTCTTTGAAGCGCTTAATGCGGGCGAAAGCGTAGCGCTGCTGAATGATCAAAAATTCAACACAGGTCTTGAAGTTCCCTTTTTTGGAGAGCCTGCCATGACCGCCCAAGGCGCGGTACGCTTGGCATTAAAGACAGGGCGACCTTTGCTGCCTATGTCCGTGACGCGGCAGAAATCTCAGTTCACCGTCACATTTTACCCGCCCATAGCATTAGAGACCTCAAGCGACAGAGCTGCCGATGTCTTGGCGGGTGTCACGCAGGTCAATGCATTTATCGAAGCCCGCGTGAGAGAGGCTCCAGACCAATGGTTTTGGGTGCATCGCCGCTGGCCGAAATCACATTATAGGAAGACGTGATGAAACAGTACCTCCTTGCAACAGCGCTGCTCTTTTCCGCTTGCTCGCAGAGTGAGACGCCTAAACAGGGACATCCTCTTATTCTGGCCCATGTCGACGCTTTTAATGCACAAGATGCGCAAGCAATGGCCAAAGTCGAGCACTCTGACATTGAATGGTATAGCGTGAACGGCTCGGAGATAAGCGTGGAAGTCTCAGGCCGCGATAATCTTACAAAATACATGGAAGGGTATTTCAAATCGCCCACAAAAACCACGGGGAGCCTACGCGATTGGAGCATTAATGGAGACTATGTCGCCGTAACCGAAACCGCGAAATGGCAGACAGCCTCAGGCGAAGACAAATCCCAAAGCTCGCTCACCGTCTATCATATTGAGGAGGATCTCATCCGCCGCGTTTGGTATTATCCCGCCGTGGATAATTAAGCCGTTTTCTGATCATTGGCCGGGCGGGTTTCGTCATAGACGTCAAACTCATGGGCGATGCAGCGCTCAATAAGCTTGCGCCAGACGGGTTCAGCAATATCGGTTGAGAGGCCTTGGATTTTCGCTTCCGCTAAGACCTTACTCACAACCTCTTCGATACGCGGGGCGTCATAGACGGCCTCGCGGTTCGGTTTAATTCGCGCCGCGGCATGCATATAGCCTTGGCGCGTGACGAGCAGGCGCACAAGCTCACGGTCAAGCGCATCAACGCCTTCGCGGACCTCCACCATAGTTTGGCACTCTTCGGGTTTCTTCGCCATAGCTCTTAGCCGCGCTGCGGCCACTCCGTCAGTAATTCAGGGTCGAGATTGCGGCCTCGCCATTTGAGGCGCCAGCACAGGTGCGGCCCTGTTGAGCGTCCGCGCGAGCCAACAGTGCCGATTTGCTGGCCTTGGGTGACGCGCTGGCCGACTTCAACGTCAACTGTTTCATTATGCAGATAATAGGAAATCAAACCTTGCCCATGGTCAATCATGATTAGGGAGCCTTCAAAATACATCTCTTCGCTCGCAAGACTGACAATGCCGTCGGCAGGCGCGAGGATTGGCGTGCCTTTCGGCGCGGCGAGGTCAACGCCGAAATGCGGACGTTTCGGATCCCCGTTTAAAATCCGCTGCGCGCCAAAATTTGTTGTCTTGGTGTGGGTCGTCACAGGATAGATAAAGCCGTTCTTAAACCCAATCTCTTCGACCTTAGAGGCAAAGCCCACCTTTTTCAGCGCTGAGGCTTTGCGGATTTGCGCGAGTTGTTCAGGCGTATATTCGCTCACGAATTTCTTCGGCAGACCGTCAATGCGGGAGGTGTCATAGTCGCGCTTTTCAATATTAAAATTCACACGCGCATCGCCGACACGTACAAAGGCCGCAGGCTCATCGCGGTCAAAACCGACAAGGATTACGCCGTCTTTATCGGCGGTTTGGACGTAAGTATCATTTTCAGAGCGGCCCACTTCAACACGGGCGTTAGGTGTTGTGTGGCAAATAACAAGACCGCCTTGCTTAGCGATGCCTTGGCAATACAGGTTCCCTTGCGTGATCCATTCCGTGACAGTCTCAAAGTCTTGTGTCTTAGCTTTTTTCAGTTTTGGCTGCGGTACAGTCTCTTGCTGTCGAACCTGTTCTAAATTCGCTTGCTCTAATTTAATCGCTTCGTTTGGCGCAACCTGTGTAGAGACCTGCGCTTCTGCTTCAGGTTCAGCGGCACAAGCCGTCAGACCCATCGCTAATATGATAGCTAAAGCCCGCATTAAATCGCGCCCGCGCGTTTAAAGCCTTCGAGGCTGGCCGCCGCGTCCTTATAGGCTTCTTGGCGGTCGGCATTCCAATAGCGGAGCATTTCCAGTGGGATTTTCTCACCCGTTACGGCGCAGAGCACATAGCTGCCCGTCTCCATAATGGTGAAGTCAGACGCGCCAAAATGAATTTTGGCTTGGCCCTGATCTTTGAAAAAACCTGTCATAGCTCTGACTTAAGCACAAATGGGGTGAATTAAAACAGGTCTGCCTGCTTTTTATCGCTCTGTTTTTGCGCAGGCCGCTTTGCAGTTTTGCGGGGGGCTTTGGGTGCGCCCTTGCCCGCAATCACCGCGCCGCGCTCCCCATCCGCAAAAGTGAGGCTCACCGCCTGCCCAGATTTCGCGCCAGATTTAGAGCGAATGACGGCCCCGGCCTCATCCCGCACTAAGGCGAACCCCCGCTCCAAAGTACCTTTATAGGAATAGGCATCGAGTAATTTTCCGGCGCGGTCCAAACGGCGAGACTGCGTTTCCAGCTGACGTTTCAAAGCCGATTGCGCGGAGCGGCCATAACGCCTGAGCGTCTCGCTTTGCTGAGCAAGCTTGCTTATCTGGCGCTGTTTCGTAAAGCGCATGGCCGATTGCAGGGCTTGCCCTTGTCTGGTGAGCGCATTTTTCTTGGGTTCGAGCAAGCGCAAAATCGGCGGCAAAGTCGCGCAGTGGCTATCGAGGCGCTGACGGGCAGGCGCGAGCACCGCATCAATACGCGGCAACCGCGCCGCCCGCAGTGTCGTCGCGCGCTCTGATGTGGTGCGGCGCAAGGCCTGCAGCAGGCGCAAGCCGTAATCTTCAACCGTGGCTACCCAATCGGCGCGTACGGGCACGGCGACCTCGGCTGCGCCGGTCGGTGTCGGGGCGCGGTAATCGGCCACATAATCGGTCAGAGTCCAATCTGTTTCATGGCCGACAGCGGAAATCAGCGGGATTTTTGAATTGGCTGCCGTCCGCGCGACAATTTCTTCATTAAAACACCAAAGGTCTTCCATCGACCCGCCGCCGCGCGCAACAATCAAAACATCGGGACGCGGAAAACCGTCGGCCTCATTAAACCCTCTAATCGCGCCTGCAATTTGCTCGGCGGCCTTATCGCCTTGTACCAGCACAGGCCAGACCAAAACATGGCTCGGAAAGCGGTCCGTGATGCGGTGTAAAATATCGCGAATGACAGACCCTGTCGGCGATGTGACAACGCCAATGGTTTTCGGCAAAAAGGGCAGCTCGCGTTTTCGTTCTGGCGCAAAGAGGCCTTCGCCCTCCAGCATTTTCTTGCGCTTTTCAAATAAAGCCATGAGCGCGCCCGCCCCCGCCAATTCCATTTTATCAATAATGAGCTGATAATTAGACCGTCCCGGATAGGTCGACAGCTTGCCTTCGCAAATGACTTCCATGCCTTCTTCGGGACGCATAGACAGACGCGACATGACTCCTTTCCAGATAATAGAATTTATCACCGCGCGGTCATCTTTAATGTCCAGATAGCAATGGCCCGATTTCGCAATAGTTGTTCGCCCCAGCTCACCCCGTACCCGCACATGGCCATAGGTGTTTTCAACTGTGCGCTTGAGAGATAGCGCGAGTTCGGAAACCGTAAATTCTGGCGTGTTTGTTGGCATATGGCAGCGCTAGCGGATTCGCAGCCTGAAGTCACCGCCCGAGTAGCTCTGCGTATGCGGGCTTTGCGCTTTGTCATCCACATGATAGAGGCCGCGCCATGTCGTCCACAACCCTCATAGACCGCGCGCCCGCAGACCCTGGCCGCCCCGACGGGAAAATCCCGCTGGTTGGCTTGGGCCGTAAAGAGATTGCGGAAGAGCTAACGCGAATTGGGATTGAGCCCAAGAAAGTCCGCATGCGGACAAAGCAGGTCTTTCATTGGATATATAATTATGGGGTAAAGTCTTTTGACGATATGACCAATATCGCCAAACCTCTGCGCGCTAAGTTAGACGCAGAATTCACCTTGGACAGACCCGAAATTGTGGAGCGCCTGATATCCACCGATGGCACGCGTAAATATCTCATCCGCATGTCCCCCGGCGTTGAAGTCGAAAGCGTCTTTATTCCTGACGTGTCCAAGACGGGCGCTTTATGCGTCTCCAGTCAAGTGGGCTGTACGTTGACTTGCACGTTCTGCCATACAGGCACGCAGCGCCTTGTCCGCAATCTGACCGCCCGCGAAATTGTTTTGCAAGTCATCATCGCACGCGATGACCTCGGTGAATGGCCAACAACCCAAGACAACCGCAAGCTCACCAATATTGTCTTTATGGGTATGGGCGAGCCGCTCTATAATACGGAAAAAATTGGGGACGCGCTGGACACAATTTGCGATCCCGAAGGGATTGGTATTGGCCGCCGCCGCATCACTGTCTCAACCTCTGGCGTTGTACCTGAAATCGGGCCGATGGGCGAGCGCACTTCCGCGCAGCTTGCGATCTCGCTCCATGCCGCCAATGATGAGCTACGCACTCAAATCATGCCGATAAATAAAAAATATCCGCTCAAAGAGTTGATGCAAGCCTGCCGTGATTATCCGGGCCTCTCCAACTCGCGCCGCATCACATTTGAATATGTCATGCTCAAAGGCATTAATGATCAGCCTTGGCACGCTAAACAGCTCATTAAACTCTTGCGGGGCATTCCCGCCAAAGTAAATCTCATCCCCTTTAACCCCTGGCCCGGTACAGATTATGAGTGTTCCGATATGGAAACGATCAAAGAATTTTCCGATCTCGTCAATGCCGCGGGATATGCCAGCCCCATCCGTAGAACGCGCGGGCAGGATATATTTGCGGCCTGCGGGCAACTTAAGAGTGCTAGTGAGAAAACACGGGCTTCCGTGCGTCGCAAAGAAGCGAAATCTTAAGATTTTTACATCTAATTTACGGGACAATCAGCTTGCGCTTTGAGCCAAAAAGCTAAAAGAGATGCGTAGCGATATTTGGTTTGTGGAACCAGATGTCATGGGCAGAACAATAAGAATAAGGACCCATTATGCAGCCAGCATTTGACAGCCTTGCGGCTGGTTTCCCACAGCTAATTTTTTACCTCGTTATGGTTGGAATCATCTACATCGGGTCCATTCTGACCTATGTTAAATTGACACCTCACAAGGAATTAGAACTGGTCGGCGGCGGAAATGTCGCGGCATCCATTCATTTCTCAAGCCTTGTGATTAGCATGGCCCTTCCCGTTGCCGCCTGTCTCATCAAAAAATCCTCTTTGTTTGATGTCGGTCTCTGGACAGTCTTCGCCTTGCTTTTTCAGCTCTTCCTCTTCCGCGTTACGGATTCCATTATTTTTCGCGGCATGCCTGAACGTATCGAACAAAATGAAATTGCGCCGGCCATCGTTTTGGCTGCCTTCAAACTTGCTGGCTCTATTATCCTCTCATTTGCCATCGCTGGTTAAACCATGTCCCGGCGGCCAAGCGGATTTTCGACACGGAAACCACGGCGGGGTGTACCTGACTGGATCATCTATGGCGGGCTATTAAGCGTCTTCCTCCTCACGGCTTTCAGCGTTAGGCAAGATGTCGTTATCGCCGAGGTCCCAGAAAGCCCTGAACTCGGCCCAATGCTCCCGTCAGACTCCCCGCGTGATGAAATTATTTTGGTTGATGTCGCCCCGAGTCAATCCAGCGTGGGAACCGCCTTTTCGATAAATAAAAAGGGCTTATGGCTCACGGCCCGCCATGTCGTCGATGGATGTGACCGCGTTGGACTGCGCATTGGATTAGGCCGGACGATATCCGTCAAGGCGCAAGTCGTTCAAAATTCCGACTTGGCCGTCTTAACGTCAGATTGGGACCGCCGCCCTTTGCCCGCCGATTTAAATTCACAAAGACAAGTCGGTGAAATCGGCTATTTCTTTGGCTATCCGCAAGGGCGGCCCGGCGAAGTTGTCGGCAGCCTCATTTCGAGAGGTCGGATGAAAGTCAGAGGCCGTTACACAAATGATGAGGCTGTTTTAACCTGGTCAGAACTGGGCCGCTCGCGCAATCTAACAGGGTCTCTGGGCGGACTTTCAGGCGCGCCCGTCTTGGATAAGGACGGCGAAGTTATTGGCGTTATCACCGCCGAAGCCCCGCGCCGCGGCCGTGTTTATTCTGTCGCGCCTAGATATCTTCGCGGCATTATTACCGAACCCGGTATCGGCACTGAGCCGCTCTCACTCGAAACTTACGCCGTTTCAGCTGATAAATTACGGCGGGACCGGCGCGTTGCGCAGGTAATTTGTCTGGTCCAGTAAAGCCAATTTGGGCATAATGGGTTTATGCGGAAACTCTTCAAAAGACGAAAAAGACGTCCTCTTTGGAACCGTTTTATGCCCGTATTTTTTATCGCAATTCTTGGCAGCGGACTATGGGTTGTAAACCGCTATGTCCCGCCTCAACATTTACTCTGGAAACCCTTGGACACCAACCGCCCGCTGGGGTTCGCCACGAAGCAGCAGCTCTTTGCGCTCAATTTAAAACCCTCAAAAACCTGTTTGGCCTTAGCCAAAAACACAACTGGGTTTAAAACGGCGGCGGCAAAGCCTCAGCGGCCCACATCGGGCGCAGGAAAAGGCGTATGCGGTTGGGACGTGGCGCTCGATGTCTCCGGCACAAGCGATGTGAGCTTTGCGCCAAGCGAGACCCAAATGCAGTGCACGCTCTCGGTCGCCGCCTATCTCTGGCAGCGCGAAGTCGACGCCCTTGCGCGTAAATATTTTGATCAACCGCTGGCAAAAATTCACCATTACGGCAGCTATTCCTGCC
>CAZNXP010000049.1:6716-10831 GCA_964576955.1 uncultured Algimonas sp. | reverse complement strand
AAGCTGAAATGGAAGCCAAAGGTGTCCGCGTTTTAAACGAGCCGCGGATTGGCGCGCATGGCACGCTCATCATCTTCCTACACCCCAAAGATATGGGCGGTGTTCTAATTGAGCTCATGGAAACACCGGAACATAATCATGCCTAAATCTCCGACGCTCAAAGATTGGTATGCTCTTGCGGAAAAAGAGCTGCGGGGGAAACCTGTAGACGATCTCACCAAAATGACGCCAGAGGGTATAGAGATAAAGCCCGTCTATAGCGCCAAAGATGTGCCTGCCAGTATTGGGAAAGAGCTGCCGGGTTTTGCGCCGTTCACACGCGGGCCGCGCGCCACCATGTATGCAAATCGTCCGTGGACAATCCGCCAATATGCAGGCTTCTCAACAGCAGAAGAATCTAACGCATTTTACCGTAAGAATTTGGCCGCGGGACAAAAGGGCCTCTCTGTCGCTTTCGATCTTGCGACGCATCGCGGTTATGACAGTGATCATCCGCGTGTTCCGGGAGATGTTGGCAAAGCTGGCGTCGCCATTGATTCAGTTGAGGATATGAAAATCCTTTTCGACGGTATTCCGCTCGATAAGATGTCTGTGTCTATGACGATGAATGGCGCCGTCATCCCAATTTTGGCGATGTTCGTTGTGGCGGGCGAAGAGCAGGGCGTTGACCGGGCTGCGCTGTCGGGCACAATTCAGAACGATATCCTCAAAGAATTTATGGTGCGCAATACTTTCATCTATCCGCCAGAGCCAAGCATGCGGATTATTGGGGATATTATCGAATATACCTCAACGGATATGCCAAAATATAATTCGATTTCTATTTCGGGCTATCACATGCAAGAAGCTGGCGCGAACCTTGCGCAGGAGCTGGCCTACACCCTAGCGGATGGGCGGGAATATGTGCGGGCGGCGTTGGAGAAGGGGCTGGATGTAGATGCCTTTGCGGGACGTTTGTCCTTTTTCTTCTGCATTGGTATGAATTTCTTTATGGAGGCGGCAAAGCTACGGGCAGCGCGGCAGCTTTGGGCGCGTATTATGACTGATTTTGGGGCGAAATCTGAACGCTCTAAAATGCTGCGAACTCATTGCCAGACGTCTGGTGTGTCTCTGACAGAACAAGACCCATATAATAATGTCGTGCGAACGGCCTTTGAAGCCATGTCCGCTGTCTTGGGCGGCACGCAATCTTTGCACACGAATTCATTCGACGAAGCCATTGCTTTACCAACAGAATTTTCAGCACGGATTGCACGAAACACCCAGCTTATCCTGCAAAATGAAACAGGCGTGACGGATGTCGTCGACCCCTTAGCAGGCTCATATTATGTCGAGAGCTTGACAGAATCCTTGGTCGAAACCGCATGGTCAATGCTAGAAGCCATCGACGCAGAGGGCGGCATGACCCAAGCCATTGCCAAAGGTATCCCGAAGATGGAAATCGAGAAGGCGGCGGCTCTGCGGCAGGCGCGCGTTGATAAAGGCGAGGACGTGATTGTCGGCGTGAATAAATTCACGCTGGAGGAAGAAGACCCGATTGATATTCTTGAGATTGACAATGACGCCGTCCGCCTCAGCCAGATTAAGCGCATCAATGAAGTCCGCGCCGCGCGTAATGAAGAGGCCTGTCAGGCCAGTCTTACCGAACTCAAACTCGCGGCGATGTCGGGTGAGGGTAACTTACTGCGCCTTTCCGTGGAAGCCGCAAGAGCGCGGGCTACGCTAGGCGAAATCAGCGACGCGATGGAAGCGGTCTTTGGGCGGCACAAACCGACGACGCGGGTCATTAAAGGCGTTTATAGTGAGGCCTATGCGGGTGATCCCGTCTATAAAAATGTCTCCGAGAAAATCGCGGAATATAAAGCAACCTCCAATAAAACCCCGCATGTGCTGATCGCGAAAATGGGGCAGGACGGCCATGACCGCGGGGCGAAGGTTGTGGCAACGGCCTTTGCTGACCTTGGCTTTGATGTCGACCTAACGGATTTATTTTCAACGCCTGAGGAAACCGCCGCGCTCGCGATTGAAAAAGGCGTGGATGCGATTGGGGTGTCCTCTCTTGCGGCGGGGCATAAAACGCTAATCCCAGAACTTGTCAAAATTCTGAAAGACCAAGGGCGCGGCGATATTAAAATCTTCGCAGGCGGCGTTATACCTGAGCAGGATTATCCCTTCTTACGTGCCCAAGGCGTGTCGGAAATATTTGGTCCCGGAACAAATGTCCTCGAAGCCGCCTATGCTGTGCTGGCCGATATCGCGGGATTAAAACGCAATCGGTGATTTGGGCCTTGACCTAAATAACGTTCCCAGAGGTGTTGACTGATAAGTTGAAAACATCGGGACGGCTGTAATGACCTGAATTATCGAGATCAAATTTGCCTCGCGTTATCTCATCTAAATCAATCTCGGCAGTTACAATTGCCTCTTGATTGAACACTGGCGCAACTAAGACCTTGCCCATCGGGGAGATGATACAGCTTCCGCCGCCGATAAGAACTGTCTCAGGCTCTGTGCCTTGAACGGGTTTAAACCAGTTTGCTTTGACGTCTCCGACTGTCATGAACTGGCAGGCACTCACGACAAAACAGCGGCCCTCTAAGGCAATCATTTGCATCGTGGGCCGCCAGACATCTCTATCGTCAACTGTCGGGACGCAATGTATTTGCGTGCCCTGATTATAAAGATGGCTGCGATATAAGGGCATATAATTTTCCCAGCAAATTGCCATAGAAACTTTGCCAACATCAGTCGATGCGACTTCCATTGTTGAGCCGTCACCTTGGCCCCAAATCACGCGTTCCATTGCGGTTGGCATAAGCTTTCGATGCCAAGATAAAATCTTGCCGTTGCGGCCAATGCAGACTGATGAACAATAGAGGGTTCCGCCGTCCTTTTCGATGATGCCTAAAACCGTATTGATGCCTGCTTTTTTGACGGTTTTGCAGATTTGTTTGAGTTCTGAAGAGTCGCGAGAAATTGCACCGTCAAAATAGGCTTTAAATTGTTCACGGCCTTCTGGCGACCGCATGCCGACACGTACGCCGAAATCAATACCTTTAGGATAACCGCCGATAAAAGCTTCGGGGAACACAGCGAGGTCAGTGCCTAAAGCCTTGGCCGCTTGTAGTTTTTCAGCAAATAGCTTGAGGGTCGCAGGCGTATCAAAGAGCTTCGACCCCGTTTGAACGGCGGCTACAATTAAACGGGTCATTATTTCTCCAGAATTGCTTTGTCAGAATTCACCGGATTTTAGGCAAAAAAACACCCCACCTGATGACAGGTGAGGCGCATGAATGCAATTTTTAGTCAACCGACTGGTTAGCTAGTTATAGGTCAGCTGCACTCCAAAGCTTCGTATAAGCTTCGCAATGAATAATAACTGATTTGTATTGCGACAAATCAGTACCAGCGGGAACGACATAGCTTTGCCGCCCTTTATTTGACTGTAGGGGTGCAATCAGGAGTGACCCTGGCACCGCCGTCTTATTCTTTACTTCTGCCGCACTTAGCGGACTTAGGAAGATTTTGAGATCTGGCGCATTTCGGGTCGAGAAATTATCATCTAAGCTAATCGTTGTGACACCGTTTTCAGCGGATAATGTCCAAGAACCTTTGGCTGAAAAGGTCTTCTTTGTCCAAGTCCCGCTGGCAAGTGTTCCACTAGCTGCTTCAGCTTCGCCTGTTGCTTTGTAGGCTGATCCGGCTTCGGCTTCACCCGTAGCCTCAGCTTCACCAGATGCTTGATAGCTTGTAGGTTGGTAGATTGTACCTGTGGTTTGTGCTTCAGGTTGAGCTTGCGAAGGTGTCGTTATCAGACAAATACCCAGCGTATAGGTTGAACCTGCTGGACAATTACTCGATTGCGCCGTTGCGACCTGAGACATGCTAAATGCTGCGACCACTAATGGGGTCGCAGCACCTAATTTTTTAGTTAGCTTTCGAACTAGCCGTTTACGGGATTCACTAGTACTCATAATTTTCTCCTAAACGGCTGTCCGTTACCTATTTTTTGTAGGCAGACCCTGCTGCTTTGCTTTTTGCTTTCTTATAAGCTGAACCTTCGGCTTCGCTTTTAGCTTTATGGGCAGATCCTTCGGCTTCACCGCGAGCTTTGT
>CAZNXP010000049.1:0-6616 GCA_964576955.1 uncultured Algimonas sp. | reverse complement strand
GAGCTGAACCTTCAGCTTCGCCTGAGGCTTTATGTGCTGATCCAGCTTCTGCTTCGCCGCTCGCTTTGTGAGCTGAACCTTCAGCTTCGCCTGAGGCTTTATGTGCTGATCCAGCTTCTGCTTCACCGCTCGCTTTGTGAGCTGAACCTTCAGCTTCGCCAGAGGCTTTATGTGCCGATCCGGCTTCTGCTTCAGGGGCTGGTCTATAGACTGTGCTTGCTTCCGGCTGACCGTAAGAAGACGACGTTACCAGACAAATGCCTTGTGTATATGTTGAGCCTGGAGGGCAGTTGCTAGATTGTGCGGTTGCAACTTGGGCCATACCAAAAGCTGCGACGACTAGGGGAGTCGCCATACCTAGGTTTTTAGACAGTTTTTTAGCTAACTGTTTACGAGATTGACTATCACTCATGCTTTTCTCCTAAGGGGCAAAGAATTTTGCCTGATTGCAAAGATTACTCTTGAACTGGTAGAATAGAGAAAAGAACTCAAATAGGTAATCACTAAGTAGTGAGCGAACATTACAAATTTCGTGTATTTTCGTGACTTCACGCCGAAAAACATATCTGTATACCCCCATATCAGCATTCTTTTAAGCAAATAGGCAATATTTCGTGGCGAAAAAACACAAAAAACGACGGTTTTGGTTGGGAGGGAATCGTCATCCCGATCAAGATGCGTTCTTCATTGAAGCGCTAGATTCCAAAATCTGGGAAGAAGGTGATTCTGAAAATTGGGATAGTTGCTGGTATACGGGCATGCCCGATGAAGATGTTTTTGAACAGCTTGATGGAACGAAATCCATCAATCACATACCCGGGAACAACGGTCTGACGATTAAAGATTTCTTGCATAATACGCTAGCTTCAGCGCGTGATCGCCTTGAGAGCTCGGCACGTAAATCGCGCATGGATTATTTCCCGCGGGTGTACACCCTGCCAAATGACTACCATGACTGGCTACAATATGCCCATGATGATCCAGATCATAGATGGATTTTAAAGCCCAAAAATTCATCCCGAGGCCGCGGTATTGAAGTTGTAAGAGACCTCGCAGACGTGCCCGTCGACAATAAATTTATGGTGCAGGACTATCTGGATGATCCGCATCTTATAAATGATCGAAAATATGTGTTGCGGCTTTATGTTTTAGTGTCGTCCATCGAGCCGCTTCGCGTCTATATTTATGATGAAGGTTTCGCAAAGCTTGCGTCAGACCCATATGATCTTGATGATTTGGATAATCCTTTCGCCCATCTGACAAATCCCGATATAAACGCGTTAAATGAAGACGCTGAGGCGCCAGTTGTATTCGTAAATTTCAAAGAATATCGAAAATGGTTGCGTGAACAAGGTCATGATGACGTCGTTTTATTTGATAAGGTTCGCGACCTAGTGACCCTGACCTCTTTATCCGTTCGAGAGAGAATGCGTGGCCGAGTCGGTGAAATTGATGCGCCGACCAATGGGTGTTATGAAATGATGGGGTTTGATTGTTTTATTAATGCGGACCTCAAGCCTTATCTCTTGGAATGCAATCTAAGCCCAGACCTTAAAGTCTGTTCGGGACCGGAGGACGGCGGCGATGTCGAATATCAGGTCAAAAACCAGGTTGTCGTCGATATGGTGTCTTTGCTTGGTCTAAATTTGCCGCCCGAAGAAACCTCAAAGATGGATATGTTTGAACGGGCCGATTCGGAATTATCTCGTTCAGGCCAATTCACCCGTTTGTTTCCTGCGAAGGAAACTGTTGAAGATTATCTCTCATTTTTCCCAGTTCCGAGATATTCTGATGTCTTGTTGGCTGAGCATGTTTTGGGCCGAAAGCCTACTCCGCTCAAATTCACGCCCTCGCAAACTATGGAAATTATTACGGATGATGAATTGGTTCTATATTATGAAAAAACGGGGGCATTATTTAAGCCGAGTGAATTATCGGGTTGGATTTGGTTGAAAATGGCCGACGGCGCTTCTGCAGAGGATATCGCTGCAGAGCTAATCGAGGTGCATACGGCATCGCAGGGTGAACCTAATTCTGACCAACGCTGGCAAATCCATAATAATGTGTGGAATGTCTTGGTCGAATGGGCGCAAATCGGGATGATAAAACTGGCGGGTAAAGACGACTTGGCCACTGAATCATCAAGTAAGGCTCGGACAGATACGCTGAAAACAACCATAAGCGCTGGAACCCAATTTATCGAAATCGACTACGGTACAGAGATATTGAAAAAATACCTAGAGCCACTTTATTGCAAAGCGCCAGCCTCCGCTAAGGCGGACGTCAAAATTAGTCTGCAACAAACGGGTAATGGTTACGCCGTTGCGAGAGACTCCAAAATGGTCGCCGCGAATATTGGCTTGGGTAAAATTGGCGAAGCTGTCAGTCGCGAGTTGTTCGAACAAGCTGTTATTGGGCAAAATGAGATAGCGCTCGGTGGGACATGGGTGCCCATTTCTAAAACACAAGGTGATTTCTTCTTGGCCGCAAGCGGCAGTAAAAAAGATGGCGCTCTGGCTGTATTATATGCGGCGGAGACAAAAAATGGTCTTTCTGGCGCAGTGACGTTAAATTTAGAGACGGGTGCTATTTCACCAATCGGTTTGCCTATACGCATAGACGATAGCTCAACTGATAGCTCCGACGCGCTTAAGTCCTTGACGGCATCAGGCACGATACAAAATAGCATGTTAGGCGGGCGAGGTCGATTAATGCCATCGACGCATGGGGTCGGCGGACAAGACTATCGTTTGCGACGTCTTATTATAGAGGGTCATAACCCTGGCGGTGAGGGCTCAGACAATACGCCGCATCATACTGCGCTCGTGTCTCTCATAACGACCATAACGGGTGAGAATGGGAAGGCGCCATCTGGATTACAGGTACAAAAGCTCAATGATTGGCTTGCCTCTGTAGATGTTGAATTCATAAATGGAGCGGATATTGAGGCGGCAGCAAAAGGGCTATTGTCTTAGGGTTGTGCCGTCTTGAATTCTGCCTATCAGGCCTTACTCTGTGCTTATGTCAGAAAAAGGTTATCACTGTAAAACTACGCGCGAAGAGCGGCTAGCGGCCAATTTGCGCGCGAATTTGCGCCGCCGAAAGCAAGCTGCGCGAAAGGTAAAGAATTCGGCCACTGAGACGAATATTGAGAACAATCTCAATCCTGACAAACCCTCGCCTTGAAATCGCCTGCAAGCCCGCATAACACGCGAAAAAAACCAGCGGTGAAAGACCAGTATGGATAAGATAGTTATTGAGGGCGGCTTTCCGCTAAACGGCGAAATTGAGATTAGCGGTGCCAAAAACTCTGCCATTAAATTAATGGCGGTTTGTTTGCTCACGGATGAGCCTGTCACCCTCACTAATATGCCGAGATTGCGCGATACGCGGTCTATGGCGGTTCTGCTGCGACATCTAGGTGTAGAAGTGGATGAAGGCAAGGCGGATGTCGTGAAAATGCATGCGCCAAAACTGACAGGTCTAACGGCGCCTTATGATTTGGTTCGGAAAATGCGAGCCAGTTTCAACGTCTTAGGGCCACTTCTTGCCAGAGAATATAAAGCCAAAGTGTCTCTCCCAGGAGGATGTGCGATTGGCGCGCGGCCCGTGGATTTGCATTTAAAAGCGTTAGAAGCGCTCGGTGCGAAGATCGAGTTAGATGCGGGATATGTCGTTGCATCAGCTAAAGGCGGATTGAAGGGCGCAGAGATTACATTTCCTTTTGTAACTGTGGGCGCAACGGAACATGCGATGTTGGCGGCCGTCTTAGCTGAGGGCGAGACGGTTCTTTATAATGCCGCTCGCG
The DNA here is from genome assembly GCA_964576955.1 of uncultured Algimonas sp. GTDB lineage: Bacteria > Pseudomonadota > Alphaproteobacteria > Caulobacterales > Maricaulaceae > Litorimonas. The sequence goes on along the minus strand of CAZNXP010000049.1, from coordinate 2,808 downwards.
AGCCTGAGATTGCCGATTTGGCGAATTGTCTCAATGCGATGGGCGCTAAGATTATGGGAGCCGGACGCTCTGAAATCCGAATTCAAGGCGTTGAGCGCTTGTCCGGCGTAAAATATGCGGTTGTGCCTGACCGAATTGAAGCCGGGACTTACGCGCTGGCGGCGGCGACAGCTGGCGGGTCAGTGCGTTTGAAAAATATACGGTCGGATCATCTTGGCTCGCTCTGGCCTTTAATTGCACAGGCGGGCGCGAAAGTCTCATTAGATGAAACCTCGGTTTTGATTGAACGCGGGGGCGGGCGTCCGAAATCCGTTGATGTTGACACAATGGCCTATCCGGGATTTCCAACCGACCTACAGGCGCAATTTATGGCCTTTATGTGTCTCGCCAATGGGGTTTCCATTGTGCGCGAGAATATTTTTGAGAACCGCTTTATGCATTGTCCAGAGCTGGGACGAATGGGAGCGGATATTACCGTCACTGGACGCGAAGCTATTGTGCGCGGCGTCAAGGAATTTCGAGCTGCACCCGTTATGGCGACGGACCTTCGGGCGTCGGCTTGTTTGATAAATGCGGGCTTGGCTGCACGCGGAGAAACGCATATTAGCCGAGTTTACCACCTTGACCGCGGGTTCGAAGACATTGAAGGCAAGCTAGAAAGATGCGGCGCACGAATATCAAGGCAAAAAGATGAGTAAGTTGAAATTATTGGCGGCGGACACGTCCGATCTCGAAGTCATCGCAGGCGCCGTTCAAGATTCTATTTTCCAAATTGGCCAAACACGTTTCGATAGTAAAGGCCGGAGCTTTACCCTTCGCCTTTCACGCTATATGCATGAGACAAACTCGCCCCAGAGAATTGAATGTGGACTGCGCTTTGACGGCGTTATGTCCGTCAGCAGCCAAGGGGTCGCGACGGAAAAAGATGAGGCATTTGCCGTGATATTGGGATTGGACTTCACAGCCGAGGATAGCCCAGCGGGGCAGGTTTTTCTGCGCCTAGCGGGCGGCGGCACAATCCGTATCGGGGTGGAAGCCATTGATGTGACCCTAGCGGATCACGGCGAGGCACGCCCGACAAAACGAATCCCGGCGCATGACGGATAAGGACGGCGAAGATCACTATATTGCTGAATTGCATATTGATGAGGAGAGCCTTCCTGTTGCCTCAATCGAAATGCAACATGAGCGACGTGTTGCGATTTTCGATTTGCTGGAAGAAAATGAATTTCGTCCTTTAGACAGCAAGCGCGGTCCCTATACATTGCGTTTGAGCTTGCAGGATGGGCGGCGTCTTGCCTTTGAGGTTTCGCGAACAAATGGCTCTCCCCGTGGCACCTATACAATTTCGCTAGTCCCATTTCGCCGAGTCATCAAAGATTATTTTATGATTTGCGAGAGCTATCATAATGCGATTAGGACGGCGACCTCTGCGCAAATTGAAGCGATTGATATGGGACGCCGCGGGCTTCATAATGAAGGCTCACGGATGTTGACAGATGCGCTGCGTAATCAGGTTGAGGTCGAATTTAACACATCGCGGCGATTGTTCACGCTCATTTGCGCCCTTCACAGGCGGACAGTTCAATGAAGGTCCTATTTATTTGCCAATTAAATTCTGTGCGATCTCCTATGGCCGAAGGCCTATTGAGGAAGCGCTTAGGCGATAAAGTTTTCGTGAAGAGCTGTGGCCTAACACCCGATGACCCGAATGATTTCATGCTCTCAATTATGCAAGAAGTCGGCGTAGATATGTCAAATCATAAGCCGCTTAGCTTGGATGATGTAAAAGACGAGAATTTTGACCGGATTATTGCGTTCACACCAGGCGTAAAGGCAGGTGCCGAGGCCTTTTTCGGTGATAATCATCCTGAAATAGAGTTATGGGCCGTGCCCAATCCCGGTGAAGGGTCTCTCGATGTGCGTGCACTTTTAAATAATTACCGCGCGATAAGGTCAAATATTGATGCGCGATTGGGACGGGAATTCGGTTAAATGCCGTAAAAACCCCTTTTAAACTCACTGAATCCGCCTATATAGCGGCCTGATGTTACGCCGATAAAAGGATTACTCTTGGCTAAAGAAGAACTATTGGAATTTGAAGGTGAAGTTATTGAACTTTTACCTAATGCGACATTCCGCGTGAAACTTGTGAATGATCACGAGATTATTGCCCATACTGCAGGTCGTATGCGGAAAAACCGAATTCGCGTATTGGCGGGCGACCATGTCACAGTTGAAATGACACCTTATGATTTGACTAAGGGTCGGATCACATATCGCTTTAAGTAACATTACTGGGATGAAGCCCTTCATCCTGGCCAGCGCCAGCCCACGCCGCCGCGATTTGCTCGCGCAAATTGGGCTTGAACCCTCACAGATTATTCCAGCGGATATCAATGAAGATCCCATTGAGGGCGAGCAGCCTAAGCAACATGCCTTGCGTCTTGCTTGTGAAAAAGCGCAGAAAGTTGCATTAGACCATCCCGAGCAGATTGTTCTTGCCTCGGATACCGTCGTCGGTGTGGGCCGCCGCATCTTACCAAAGACAGAAGACCTTGCCTCCGCCGAAACATGTCTGCGCCTGTTATCTGGCCGCGCTCACCGCGTTTTTACAGGTATTGCAGTTATTGATGGGACTGGGCAGCTTCGATCCCGGGTATCTGAAACGCGTTTGAAAATGAAGCGTCTCAGCGAAGCAGAAATTTCCGATTACCTCGCGAGCGGGGAATGGGATGGCAAAGCAGGCGGTTACGGCATTCAAGGCCGAGCTGGAGCCTTCATCCACCATATTTCAGGGTCTTATAC